>NZ_MIIZ01000639.1:0-5977 GCF_001743005.1 Shigella sp. FC1967
TGGTACGCCGACTGTGTGGCCATGAGTAACTACTGTGGGGACTTTCGGTTTTTCAAGCGTCGGTTCTGGCAATTTAGGCGCTTCAATATCGGGTGTTTTACTATCGATCATCGGTAACGCTGGCGTTGAGAAACAACCTCTTAAAAAGAAAATTGCGAGTAGAAGCAATAATAAAGGTAACAACCACCATAAGAAGCGCCACCAAGAGCGTTTCGTATCAGTAATAATGATTTTTTCTTCTTGTGCTGGTGGAACTGCTGTTGATGTGGGTGCAATAGGGACAACAGCGGGTTTTAAGCAAGCAACAGGATCAGCTCTAAGTTGTTGGTTGGCATTGACAAAACCCCAAAAAGTAATAATCGGTTGTCCATCAACAATAAAAATATGGTTTTCGTCAGGAAATTGGATCGTTTTACTGAGCAGAGCACCAAATAGCTGACTTTCTTTATTTCCAGTCTTTTGTTGTTCTTGTTCACTGAAGGCGATTAAATCATCTTGGTTCTTTTTCAGTAAAGCATAAGCGGCGGCGCGCTCTTCTTCTGAAGCCGCAGACCAAGGAATAACAGAGCCGTCAATCGGTGAATACCAGTCAATGCGTTCGCCAGTTTCATTTGGCTGAGGAATAGCAAGGCATTGAGAAATATGAGCCTTTCCTCTTAAACGTAGAGTTTCACGCAGCTGCAGTGCAGAGATATAAACAGCCTGTCCATTTTCCCCCATTGGGAGGTAATTTTCTAATTTACCACTTCGTAAGAATGCTTTATTCACGACGATCATTCCGCTAGGCAAGATTATCTATGGGTAAGTTGGCTTATCCGTAAATAGGCTTTAAGGACTAAAAATAAAGATATAAAATTGATATACATTTTATATTATCAGAAATTATGTGTCTATCTAGCGGATTATTTAGGGTTAATTAACTAATTATTATTAAAGGTTTTTTTATTTTTCTTGTGTGAAAGAGGGAATATTAAGATAACGATTATGATAATTAAATAATGATTTTACAGGTTGCGCTATATTTTCTTAAATATATAGATTAAATCACCGAGATGTTGAGTTTTACATTAAAAAAATAATGGAGTAGAAGAAAAAAAAAGACAAAATATAAAAGAACAAACTATTAATGATTGTTTAGTCACTGTGATAATAGTCACAAAATAGGGTTATTCTGAATAACGTGAAAATAAAAAAGAAAAAACACATAATTAAAGAGGCTTAAGATAGATAAGATATAGAGCTTGCCAACTTCAATATAATAAAATACACGTGATACATGAAAAGTTCAACCCTCAATGTGAAATTAAAGAGAGTGAACTCAATATGAGTCACAGTAATCAATCATTACAGTTCTTCGGAATATAATCTTCAATCGCTTTTCGTGTCATTAAACTGACTTCATTCGCATTACGCGCAGTGAAGACTTTTCCGCCAGTGGCATCGGCAACGCAGTTACCTGCACCAGTACCTAAGATATCGACAACATTAATAATGGCGCGAGGGTGAGCGCGTTTTAAGGTTCTCGCCGCTGCACATGGATCTTGATCGCAAGATTCTAAACCGTCTGATAACAACACAATAATCGTGTCACGATTATTGCCTTTAATTAAATTACCTGCACGTTTAATAGATTCAGCTAATGGTGTGCCACTATCAGGCTCAATACGTTTAATATAACTGAGTAATTTTGACCTTTCATTACTACCATAAGTCGGACTTGATTTCACAACACCGCAGTCAGATGCCACAACAGTGGTAATTTTCATATCTGACGGCATGTTATTAATAATTTTTATTGCTGCGTTTCTTGCTGTCGTGATCCGTCGAGGTTCAGCATCATAACCAGGGAAAAGTTGTCCAGTTAACGCGAGATAGTCTAAATCACTTTCTGTTAAATTCATGCTTAGTGCCATAGATCCTGATGCATCAAAGATAAGGATCACTTGAGGGGCCAGTTCTGCAGGGCGATCGGCAGGACACATTTGCTTAATTTTGTTTGCTAAGCGATTTTCACAAGTCGTATTTGCCCTTTTTTCTGTCACACCCGTTTTTTTCACTTCATCTTGTACACAAGCTTCGAGCGGGGTGAGTTTTACTGGCACAGGCTTGGGTTCAGGTACTGGTTCAGGCTCAGAAATAGACTCTGGTTCTGGTTCTGGAACGGGTTCCGGGGTCGGCTCAGGAGCTGTCTCTGGTTTTGGCGGTATGACAACGGCAGGTTTCTCTTCAACCCTAGGAGGAACGGTATTGGGATCAAAACAGCCTTTCAGCCAAGATGCCAGTAAGACCAAAAACAGTAAAAATAACAGTAGTAATAACCAACGTAGCCAGCGGTTGCGTGTTTTGGCAGGAACATCGGCAAGTGCCGCACCCGCCGCTGCCGCACTTGCACCTGCGGTGACTTGTGCAATAGGGGGTGGCAATGGTGTTGTACGTGGCCACCATGTAATAACAGGTTGTCCATTAATAATATAGACACTTTCACTATCAGGAAGTGTTGATGCTGTATCTAAAAGATGGCGCTCTTCATCTGTAATTCTATTTTGTGATGCTAATAGTGCTGTTTGCGTTTTAATATCGTTGAGGCGTTCATCTAAAATACGACTTATTTCTTGTCGCTCTTGCCCTTGTAACGACGTTAAAGCGACAGGAACACCAGAAACAGGAGAGTACCATTCAATCACGTCATCCGATTTTTTCTCTGGGGTAGCAAATAGAGAACGATACTTAGCAGGAAAGTGTTGAGTCAGCAATTGAAGTAATTGCTGTTGATGGGTTAAGGCAAAATCGGCGCGGGTAATATCAGCCGTTAATCGTGAAATTCGATTCATATTTTAGAGAGCCTTATGTGACGGCTATATTCGTTAAAAAAAAGAAAGTTAAGATAGCAATATTATTGACTATAACGGTTTTATAAAAAAGGTGAAATTAAAGGATCCACTTTTTTAATATAAGAAAAAATTAATTTTTATTTCTAAATTCGCTCAATTTATTTCTCTATTTTAACAGGGGAAATAATCCATTTGCTTATTTAACTTCACTCCCATTAGGATGCATATTTATGCTAAAGATGAAGATCGCAAATTGGCAGTTCTCCCTTGTTGAGTACGGGGTGAATATTGATATAGCACATAGAGCAGCTCGGGGGTTACAAGGTATGTTACCCACACTAAAAAATAACCAAATCATTCGCTTTTAGAGGTAGTTATACCTCTCTTTACGTTGATATAACAGCAGGTTTCTGATGATAAACAAAATAAATAATAACCAATTACTTAATGATGTAACGCGCTACTGGAATATCAGAGCTGAAAGTTATAGTGAGTCGAATCAACAGGAATTGCTAAGCGAGAAACAACAGAAATGGCGTCATCTGTTATTGGGACATATCAAAGACGGTAACACCTTAAAAGTGCTTGATATTGGAACGGGACCGGGTTTTTTTGCCATTTTATTAGCGTTATCGGGCCATGATGTTACGGCTATTGATGCAACAGAGGGTATGCTACTGGAAGCTAAACAAAATGCGCAAACGCATAAAGCAAAGATCCAATTTATTCGTGGTGATGTACATCAACTGCCTTTTGCCAGTGAACAATTCGATTTAGTGGTGAGTCGCAACGTAACATGGAATTTAAAAGCGCCTCAAAAAGCATATTCAGAGTGGTTTCGTGTATTAAAACCGGGGGGCAGTTTAATTAATTTTGATGCTAACTGGTATTTACATCTCTTTGATGAGAATTATTGGCAAGGTTTTGTGGCAGATAGAGCGCGTTCAATTGAAAAGCAAGTTGAAGATCATTACGTCAATACAGATACCAAAGAGATGGAACGCATTGCTCGCCAATTACCATTAAGTCAAATTAAACGCCCACAATGGGATATTAATACCCTGCTAGAAGTTGGTTTTAGTCGATATATGATCGACACTCGCATTGGTGATTTTGTGTGGAACGAAGAAGAAAAAATTAATTATGGCTCAACACCGATGTTTATGATCCACGCACAAAAGCAACGAATAGATAATTAAAGGAGAATAACGTGAAGCCCTTATTTTCAGTGTTCCCAACACTACTGTTAGCATTTGCCTGCACTTTTCCTGCGTTAGCAGATAAAAGCAATAATATGTTGGATTATGCCAGCACAAAAGACATTCGTGATATAAACCCGCATCTCTACTCTGGCGAGATGGCGGCTCAAAATATGGTATTTGAACCTCTAGTATTAAATACCGAAAAAGGTGTTGCACCTTATTTAGCGGAGCGTTGGGATATTTCTCCTGATGGAAAGAGCTACACTTTCTTTTTACGTCATGATGTGACCTTTAGTGATGGTGCCCCCTTTAATGCTAAAGCGGTAAAATTAAATATTGACGCTGTTTTAGACAACTATGAACGTCATGCGTGGTTAGAGTTAGTTCGCCAGATTGATCGTGTTGAAATTGTGGATGAATTCACGGTTAAATTAAATCTAAAAAATCCTTACTACCCAACATTAACTGAATTAGGTTTAACTCGCCCATTCCGCTTTATTTCGCCAAATTCTTTTATTAATGGCAAAACTAAAACAGGTGTTGCGAGCTATGTGGGTACAGGGCCTTGGGTGTTAACTGAGCATAAAAAAGACCAATATGCTGAGTTTAAGGTTAACCCTAATTATTGGGGAGAGAAGCCTGTACTTAATGGCGTGATATGGCGAGTGATCCCCGATAGACAAACCATGTTACTTTCGCTACAAAAAGGGGATATTCAGCTTATTTTTGGTGCAGATGGCGACATGTTAGATATGGATTCATTTGAGGCTCTTATGGCGTCTGATAAATTCAAAACTGAAATGAGTGCACCAATCGCTTCTCGCGCAATTGTGCTCAATAGCAGCCGAGCAATGACATCCAGCCAAAAAGTCCGCCAAGCGTTGCAATATGCGGTTGATAAAGAAGGAATTGCCGAAGGTATTTTAGCGGGCAGTGAAAAAGTCGCTGATACGTTAATGGCACGCAGTGTGCCTTACTGTGATTTTACTTCTCCAACTTATGTTTATCAGCCAGAAAAAGCGATTGAGCTATTAGAAGCCGAAGGCTGGGTATTACCAAAAGGTAAGACCATCCGTGAGAAACAAGGTGAAAAATTACAGTTGTTGCTCTCTTATAATGTGAATAATGCCGTTGAGAAAGAGATAGCTGAACTTATTCAAGATGACTTTAAAAAGATTGGTGTCGGTTTAACGATTTTAGGTGAAGAGAAACAAGCTTATTTAGATAGACAAAAAAAATGGTGATTTTGATTTACAATATTCACTCTCATGGGGTACGCCTTACGATCCGGCTTCTTTTGTTTCATCATTTAGAATACCCGCTCATGCAGATTATCAAGGGCAAAAAGGATTGGCAAATAAAGCTCAATTGGATGCAATAATTGGCGAGTTATTAATTACACCTAATGAGGTTCGTCGTCAGGAACTCTATAAAACCTTATTTACTTCATTGGCAGAGCAAGCGGTCTATATTCCGCTAACCTATTCACGTACTAAGGCTATCCATCGTAGTGAATTAGAAAATGTGGGCTTTAATCCCTCTCAATATGAAATACCCTTTGAAAAGATGCGCTTTAAGCCTTAGTTAATGCATCAATGAGATTAACCCAAATACGTGTGGCATGTCATATCCACGAGCCACACTGATTCAACTCTTATGCTACGTTATATATTCTGGAGAGTGCTGGCTATCTTCCCACTGGCACTGATAATTTCATTTATTGCTTTTATTCTGTTGGAGTTAGCCCCGTCTGATCCTGCGGAAGTCGCGCTACGTGTCAATGAAATAGTCCCAACACCCGAAGCCATTGAAGGCATGCGCCATGAGTTAGGATTAGATAAGCCTTTTTTTTACGCGTTACTTTTTATGGTTAATAGCAGGTTTGCAACTCGATTTTGGTACCTCTTTTCTTACAAGAACCCCCGTTATTCAAGAGATGTTAAG
>NZ_MIIZ01000640.1:0-5968 GCF_001743005.1 Shigella sp. FC1967
ACTACGCGTGGAATTATTTAAATAAGATAATCTATCAATCTTGCGTAATGCTGACATTTTTAATGAAAGTGACACCGATTTCTTCTTATCTTTATCGAGTAAACGCGGCTTCTCATTCCATTGTGGCGATATCTTCACTGGAGGATCACTACGCGTGGAATTATTTAAATAAGATAATCTATCAATCTTGCGTAATGCTGACATTTTTAATGAAAGTGACACCGATTTCTTCTTATCTTTATCGAGATAAACGCGGCTTGTCATTCCATTGTGGCGAATATCTTCACTGGAGGATAATGCCTCACGCATACGACGTAACGCCTTGCTATCGAGTTGACCTCGTTCAGTCATTTGATATGCACGAGAAGCTTTACTGTATTTTATTTCAGCACCATAAGAATCTCTTATCTCTTTTAATACGCGAGTTAATGTAGGCTCTGAGCATTCAAGAGCAGAAATAATCTTAATGGTTGGAACCTTTTTCCCTGAGCTTAAAAGGATTGCCAGTGTAAAGACTCTGATCTGACGAGTGCTTAATTGCATGCTTAGTTACCACTTATTTTGTCATTTGTGTGTTAAAATATTCAGCAATTAATTTTTATTATTCTTGTTCTTTGTTAACAAGGATAAATAAAATAAGCTTCCTATTAAATGTAGTATAAATTAATAATTGAAATAAAAAAAACGTACTGTTTAAAATAAAAATATTTACATGTATTTTTATAAGTTCTAGTTAAAGATAACACGCTTTAACTAGAAACTTATAAATCAAAATCAATATAAGATAATTATTCCCTCCCATATTGATTACAAGCCGTTATAAAGTATTTTATGTTGCATTAAAACGTTGAGCATTATTTTGTTGGTTAGGAATAATGCCATAAATTTTAGCTCTGGTTAAAATACTTAATGCCCAGCGACGATGTGTCGCAGGTTCACACATTGCACCTTGTGATTTAAAGACCGCTTGTGTTGAATTTAAAATACGTAATGCATCGGAATGATCGGATTGAGACACCATAAGTGCTTGTTCAATCTTATGAATTTGCTTTGGATGAATGGCCGTTTTACCAACAAGACCATTAGCAATATCAAGTGATAGCTCTTTATCCATAATGTGATGATCATCAATATGCTCACAAACAGGTGCTGTGAGGGCAAATTGGCGAGCACCAAAAACAGCAACTAACATTTTTATCACGTAACCCATTGGACCATCATAAAGTGTTAATTGGCGGTTTCGTCTAAGAGAAATGACATTCATTAAATCATTGCCACCAATACGTAATGCAATAATTCTGTTATGGCAAGGGTGAGCCAGTAGGTGGTTTGCAAGCTCTGTCATTTGAATAACATCAAACACTTCTTCTGTTTCAAGTGTTGGCATCATACATAAATGCGTGTTTTCAATAATATTCCACCAAATAGGCAGAGAAGCTTGCGTAAACTTAGGCAAAACAAGACCATCAATGGCACTGACATCAAGATTTTCAGTGATCCATTGACCCATTTCAGTGTGGCGAGGGCGAATAAATAGCAGTGGCCAATGGCTACAATCACTGTTTTTTTTGTGCTCTGCTAAAGTATTTAATAATACGGCCAAGTTTTCTAATGCAACAGGAATATCAGCATCACTCACGGCATCTTCTAAGCAGATAATTAAAGAGCGTAGCCCTTCGATTTTCTGGTTGATAATCGTTGTGGCGATATCTGTTCGTGTTGCGGGCATATAAAGTGTTGCCCCTAAATTCCATGGGGATAATCGTTCAATCATTATTTCACCTTTTTAATGATAGTCACTGCACGATATTGACCAAGCGCTTGCCCTGCTTCAATAACAGCAATATTTTTTTCTTGTGCAAGATAAACCAGTAAAGCGACATCAGGATCGGTTATTTCTCTCACAAGAACATGGTCAGGTACACGGCGTAAAACAGCGCGTGTGGCTTCAGCAATACCGGGTTTTATACGATTGATATTTGAAATATCATATTTGTTTGCAAGTGAACCAACGACGTTTTCGCTTAGCTTTTTTAAGTCTGATTGTTGTTCTTTAAATGTGGCGAGTGGAATAGTGTTATCGATTAATGTATTAACGATTTTTCCCACCGTATCAACAAGGTAACGACTGCATTCATACTGTTTTAAATGTTGGCAATCCACAAACCCGTGAAAGCCTTCTTCCGTCCAAATTGAACGTGAAATTAATCCGGAAACAGGTGCCCCCATGATCCCAAATGGGATAAGCCAATCTTCATCGCTGGCACTTAACCATGCACAGCCACAAGGATCCGCGAGGACGACAAGACGAGGTTGAGGTGGATAGCCTTTTCGTCCTGATAATGAACGAATAAGTTCACCTGTAATCGCGCCTTTGCCTGTCCATCCATCAACAAACACAATACCTTCTGTACCGTGGTGTTGTTCTATCCATGAAAGCGCTTCACTATCAATGCCTCTATCTCGAATAATACTAATGCCGTAGTGGTAAGAGGTTTTCCCCATTTTACGCAATGTTTGTTGCAACATAACGCCTAAAGGAACACCTGCACGAACAAGGCTTGTTAAGATAATTGGGGTATCACCAAAGTGTTCAACCAGTGATTTAGCCAACATGATAACTTCGGTTGCTAAGCGTGTCGCACCTGTTTCTAGTGCTTTTTCAAAGAGATCTAAATGCCATGTTGTTGGCTCTGGCTCTTGACTTAGCATGTCAGAATAGTGGCGTTGACCCGATTGTATTAGCGCTTCTTTTAACTCAACAGGCGTCATTTCGATATTAACGGGTTGAAGTAGGAAATCGACATCTCCTGATACATAAGAGCCTGAAAAAGGCTTATGATCCATCATGTTTATTCTCCAAAAATTTTTGTATTGATCGCATCGGCAAATTGGCTTTGACGAGGAAGTCCATACCAACTGCATAATTTCATAAAGCGATGATCACTTAGACTGTCACCGAGTCCAATCACAGGGAAAACACCCCGCTCAGCGTTTAATTTATTAAGCAAATAGGTAACCGCTTTGCCTTTTTCGATAGACTCAGGTAACCAAGCGATATTGTTGCTGTTGCGATGAATATAAAAACCGTCGGTTGAGAATGTTTTTTCTATTTCATCACCTATGGCATACAGTTCATCTAATCGGGTGCTATCGTTATGCTTCATGACTAAATAAATAGGCAAATCATCGTATTCATAGTTAATACGAGCCCAACCATCAATATTGCGTTCCGCCATTAATTGCGTAATTGATTGTTGTAGCGTCAACAAACGCGGTGTATAGGGTACTAAGCTTTGAGTGATGCACTGTTTCCATTGTGCATCAGCATGACCTTCAGGGGTTAATATCACCGCACCATGTGTGGTGATCGCCCAAGAATGAAAAGGAATGGTGACGCGACTAATCTCTTCTGTTCCCCGTGCAGTAACAGGGATTAAATCCGCGTGCTCTAACATCCAATCTACAAGCATGGCTTGTTCTTGGGTCATAAAACTACGGGGTTCTAAGCTTCTATCTAGCGCGCCAGTTTTATAGGGTTCTAGTGCTAATTCATCCACCATCTTACGACGTGTTTGAAATAGGGTGTCATCGAGATCAGTTAAAATAACGGGCTTAGTCATAACTTATTACCTCAACAATAGGGGCAACTTTATTGAGGACTTCAATCAATTGTCTATCAATACTTTCGGCGGGTGTTTCACAGCAAAGTAAAATGCGATCAAATTGTTGATGTGCCACGTTATAGACGAAATTAGGAATACCTAAACCATAATTATCAGTAAATGTAATCGCTGATTGAATGGCAAAATTGGTTGAAATCGGTGAACGCGTTGTCGAACTATATTTTACGATAGCACCTTGTTTTTCAAGGCGTTCCGCGAGTAAGAACGGCTCCCAGACAAATTCTCCCGATCCTAAAACAAGGATCTTTTCACCCAAAGACGCTTTGATGGATAAACCCAGATCGCAGGCGGGCGTTGTCATCCCTAATCGTCCCCAGCTCTGTTTACCGGTGATCGCAACTTGTCCTGATGCAGTGATATTAACATTCGGCATAACCGGCAAAGGTGCATTTGGATCGGCATCCCATTGCCATTTCCCTTGCACTAAAGAGAGGGCTTTAATCGGTAATGGGGAGCGGTCAGCGATAGCATTACCACTCCAATCAGTTAAGGTTACCGCGATAACCTGTTCAATATGGCTTAATCCACCTTCTTCACGTAATGCGGAAAGCAGATTAATAAAGGTATTACCTGTCGTCGCTTCATCATCAATCAATACAACGGTTTTTGCTTGTAGTACCCACTGGCGTTGCTCTGTTGTTTTAGGCAAATAAAGCAAGTGATCTGTTGCATGACTGTGATTTTCTTTAAATTCACACAATAGCTCACCGTTATCAACAGGATGGCGTGTTGATGTTAGATAAATGGCCTGTTGATAGCGATGCCTCACTTCATCAAAAATACCCGCACCTAATCCTACCGCGGTTTCTGCCATACCAATAAACAAAACAGGGCCTTCAAGTGGATCAGGAAATTGACGAGCGAGTTTTTGATAAGTTTCACGCATTTTTTTCGGTGAAACAGGGATATGACGCCCTAATACTTTACTGACAAATAGAAATGCACGCTTAGGGTTGCGTCTTTCTGCAATATCAAATAATTCATCAAGTAACTCAATAGAGCAATTTGGTGTCACACTTAATGTGCCACAAGAAAGAGGGCGACGATAAATGGATGAGTCACTTATACTATTTTTCATTATTAATTATTATCCGTACTGATTACGTTTGTTAACGTTGAATTGAAAACAATAGAATCGGTGATTACACGTATTTTTGTTGGTGTAAAATGGTTATTTTCGGCTTGAGCCTCTTCAATACTCATTAATCCTAATTGGCGTAAAGCAAAAATACCGGCAAGATTTATTCCACAATGTTGGGTATAACCAATACCACCAGAAGGGCGCATATTAATTTCAAGTAAGAGTGGGCGTCCTTGATGATTATGCCGAGTTTGCACATTCACAAGCCCGTCAGCTTTCATCGCTGTTGCGCATGCTTTGCCTAATTCATAAGCCTCACCTGAAATTTCTAGATGTTGTATTGCGCCCTCTTTGCGTCGAGCAACAGCGGCAATAACATCACCTTGTTCTACCACCATATCAACAGAGTATTCAGGACCAGGTAAATAAGGCATTAAGACTAAAGGTTCAAAATGTTCCACGGTTTTTAATGCATCAAGATATTGTTGAGGATTAACTTGGCGATTCTCTGGGTGATTAAACAGTGCCATTGCCGAAATTTGATTATCAAAGCGCCAAAAACCCATGCCATAAATCCCTTTTACAGGTTTGATACATAAAGGTAATTCACCAAAAGGAGGCGCTTTTATGTATGCTTCTAGTTCATCAATAGATTCAATACAGATAGAAGGTACTGCAGGAAGCCCACACTCTTCCATCGCTTGTGCAAAGGCGACTTTATTATCAGCTAATTGAAGCTGCTCAGGTTGTGTGGCCCCAGTGGTTAATTTTACCCCAAAAGACTCAATTTCTTGACGGTGTAATTCAAACCATGTGCTATTACGACCAGTATGAATGGCATTGACGTGATGTTGTTTTACAACATCCGAGATAAATTGTAAGCGTAATGTCTCTTCATGAGGTTCATAAAAAGCCCCATCTGCAAGCGATAAAATCTCATTTCGAGTATGACGATGAGATGCGAGCACAACAATTTCTTGGTGCTGTTGTTTTGCAAAGTCTTTAACACCTTGAATAATATCGCGTTGTGATGATAAACCTTCCATAAACCAAATCGTATTGTTCATTACGCTGTATACCGTGAAATAAAAGTGTAGAGTTCAAGTCCTATAATCATGAAGATTTCGAAGATTAGTGTCAATCATAATATGATTTATTTTGGTTAATTTTAAAATCAGATGATTGTGCCGGTTATTATTAT
>NZ_MIIZ01000641.1:0-5946 GCF_001743005.1 Shigella sp. FC1967
TAAAAAAGCCATTCATATTGAATGGCTTTTCGTTTAAATAAGGGGGGTTAGTCACACTGTACTTTGATTGCGAGACCACCGCGTGATGTTTCGCGGTATTTAGCATTCATGTCTTTACCTGTTTCGTACATGGTTTCAATGACTTTATCGAGAGAAACGCGAGGTTCGCTGGTACGACGAATTGCCATACGTGCGGCATTAACGGCTTTAACTGAAGCAATAGCATTACGTTCAATACAAGGCACTTGAACTTGACCTGCAACAGGATCACACGTTAACCCCAGATTGTGTTCCATACCGATTTCAGCGGCAATACAGACTTGCTCTGGACTTCCACCTAATAATTCAGCAAGACCCGCCGCAGCCATTGAACAAGCGACGCCAACTTCGCCTTGGCAACCTACTTCAGCACCTGAAATAGAAGCATTCATCTTGTAAAGAATGCCGATTGCGCCAGATGCTAAAAAATAGCGTAAATAGGTTTCTTGTGTAACGGGTTCGATGCAACGATCGTAGTAAGCTAATACAGCAGGAACGATACCACAGGCGCCATTTGTTGGTGCGGTTACAACGCGTCCACCTGCTGCGTTTTCTTCATTTACAGCCAGTGCAAACATATTGATCAGATCAACCACTTTCATTGGATCGTTTGATAGGCTGTTGCTTGATGTTAATAAGCGGTTTAATGCGGCTGCACGACGAGGTACACGTAATGGTCCTGGTAATACGCCTTCTGTATTTAAACCGTGTTCAATACACTCTTGCATTGTTTTATAAACATCAGCGAAGTAAGCATTAATTTCTGCTTGAGTATGGAGATCCAGCTCATTTTTCATCATTAAGCTAGAAATAGATAAACCTGTTTCTTTACAGTGTTTTAATAACTCTTCTGCGCTCGCATAAGGGTATGATACAGGCTTGCTATTTAATGTTGATTTACCGAAGTTTTCTTCATCGACGATAAAACCACCACCAATAGAGTAGTATGTTTTTCTATAAACTTCTTTGTCGCCCGCAAAAGCATGGATTGTCATACCATTTTCATGTAATGATAAGTTGTCATTGCTGAAATGCATGCTTTCTGCTGGAAAATCAACTACTTTTAAGCCATTTGCTAGTGGTAGCTTGCCAGTTTCTTCCACTTCGCGAATAAAACCGGGAATGCTATCAATATCGACAGTAGCTGGTGCATTACCGGCTAACCCCATAATAATTGCGATATCAGTATGGTGACCTTTGCCTGTCAAAGACAAGGAGCCGTAAACATCAACAGCTACACGAGTGACAGACGCAATCAATTCCTGGCTGACTAAATCATCGACAAATTCTTTACCCGCTTTCATTGGCCCTACGGTGTGAGAGCTAGATGGTCCGATGCCCACTTTAAACATGTCGAAAACGCTAATCACGTCAGACTCCTTAATAATAAGAGAGAGGGTTAAAAAGAATAAAATATAGTTATTTATAGTAAAGGGATCGTTTTTACGATTATATCGTCCCGTTAATAATGTAGTTTACAACATTTTTTTTAAAAATAGCTAAGTAGAGTTGTGAGAGCGGTGATAAAAAGCACTGGATGAATATAAAATAGCGCATTAAGTAATATGTAGAGCGAGTTTGTGCAAAATAGCGGCGGTTAATCCCCAGACGAGATGCCCATTATAAGGATAAAAATAAATACGATGATTTTCACCAGAACGATGAAAATCTAATGGTTGATAATGTTGTGCATTAAGTACATGGCTGAGTGGCATTTCAAAGATAGAGGCAACTTCAGCCGGGTTATGACGTAACGGTAAACCCGCAGGAATAACACCGACAATAGGCGTAACTAAATATCCGCTAGAACTTTGCAAAGGAGCTAATTGACCAATAACGGATACGGCATTAGGTGGAATAGCGACTTCTTCATGTGCTTCTCTTAGTGCAGTTGCAATAAGGCTGCTATCTTCAGGATCACGTTTACCGCCGGGTAAAGCGACTTGCCCTGCATGAGAGCGTAGTGTTGATGCACGCTCAGTTAATAATAATGTTGGGCTAGGTTTATTGATAATCGGCAGCAAGACGGCTGCGATTTTGGGGCATGAAGAGGCTGATTTACCTTTTCATTTGGTAACGTGAGTTGAAAGCGATTAATAAAAGTATCAATGGGTGTCATCGATAGTAGACTCACTTAAAACAGTTAATATTTGACCAAGTTTATCGAATGTTTCTTGGTATTCTTTTTCAGCAACGCTATCAGCAACAATACCACCACCAGCCCAGCAGTAAATTTTATTTTTTTCAGTCAATAAAGTACGGATGCTGATATTGGTATCCATGGTGCCACAAAAACTGATATAACCAATTGCGCCACAGTATCCATGGCGACGATGGGGTTCAAGCTCCTCGATAATTTCCATTGCTCTGATTTTTGGGGCGCCTGTGATAGAACCACCGGGGAAAGCCGCTCTTAATAAATCAGTTGCTGTTAAATGAGAAGGCAATTGTGCGGTAATCGTACTCACTAAATGATGTACTGCAGGAAAACGCTCAACAACAAATAACTCTGGCACTTTTACTGAGCCTGTGACTGCAACTTTACCAATATCATTACGCATCAAATCTACAATCATTAAGTTTTCAGCGCGATCTTTACGCGAATTTGCTAATAATTGGGCTTGTTCATCATCTTCTTCTGGTGATGATTTACGCGGTAGTGTTCCTTTTATTGGGCGTGTTTCTATTTTATTATCAGCTAAATGAATAAAGCGTTCAGGTGAAATACTCATCACAAAATTGTTGGGTAAACACATAAAAGAAGAGAATGGTGCTTTATTTGCTTGATTTAATGTTAAGAATGCACTCCATTCACTACCTGTATAGTTTGCAGAAAAACGCTGAGCCAAATTAACTTGATAGCAGTCACCCGAAAGTAAGTATTGATGAATTTTAGCAATTTTCTCGTTATATTCATCACTACTGATGTTTGACTGCCAATCACTTGTTAAGGTGAATGGCGAATCGAGCGCTGTGGATGTTTGGCTTTCTAACCACTGTAAACGCTCATCAATATCGTGATAGCTAATCAAAGTCGCTTTTTTTAAGTGATGATCGACAATAAGGGCCCAGTCATAAATACCGATTGCCATATCTGCGAAATTAAGTTCATTTTTCGCGATTTCAGGTAGGTTTTCAAAACGACGTCCTAAATCATAGCTCCAAATACCTAAAGCACCGCCTAAAAAAGGTAATGACTCATTATATTCTGGGTGAAAATGGAATTGTTCTAACACAGATTGAATAAGCGTGAAGGGATCTTTTTTGGAACGTTTTAGTGTGCCGTTTTTTTCTTTAATTGTTGTTGTTTGCTTGCGAGTTTCTAAGGTCACAACAGGATCAGAGACAACAATATCAAAACGATTATGAGGATGTTCGGCAAAGCCAGAATGAAGTAAACTAGACCAAGGCAATGACGCAATAGGGGAAAATACTCGCAAGGCTAGCTCAGGGGTATACGTTAATTCGCGTTGTTGTAATTGCATATCCATCTTATGACCATGTAAACAAAGTGTGTTGTATTATTCGCACAAAATTGTAATCAAACAGATTACATTCATGTAAATCTAAAATAGACGTTAATAAAGATAAGAGTAACATTATGTTTCTAGGAATGCCTACATTAACACATGAAGAGCAGCAAAAAGCAGTAGAAAAAAATTCAATCTCTAATGGCTGAGGGAATGAGCAGTGGAGAGGCAATTCAGTTAGTTGCTCAAGAATTAAGAGAGAAACATACAACCCGTGAATCTGTTTCTATCGTTTTTGATGATGAAAATGAATAAAACATTTTTTTAACAAGTGTCACAATTGTGTTATTACCCATGTGCTATGCTTAATGGAAACACATCCTGTTTTAAAGGATATTTTCGGGAGGTTATATGAAATTAAGCAAGTTTGTTGGTCAAATAGGGATACTTGGAGCAGGTCTTTTACTTGCTGTTTCTTTTGGAGCATCTGCAGAAAGTATCGAAAATGTTAATAAAGATATTGTACGTTCTGCTCCCTTTGCGAGTTGCGTTAATTTAGATAATAATCAACTTGTTACAAGAGTAAAAAAATGATTATTTACAAAATCGTTTACCGCGTTGGCAAGATGATAAAAATGCATTAGGACCAAAACCTGTTGCAAGTATTAATGCTAATGAAATTATTAAAATGGATAATAATTATCAGATGGTATTGAATGTCAGAGGGGCGAGAACAGATCTTCGTTACAACGTTCAAGTTAATTGTGATAATAATACCATCACTTATGTTTCTCCTAAATAATAGATAGGTGATAGTAAGTTATAGCTAATTAATTGAAAAGAAAAAGAGATAAACCTAGGTTTATCTCTTTTTTTACCACTATCAAAATAATGGAAAATTGTGGGCTATTTTTTTACCGGTGGTTCATAAGGTAAACGAGTATAGTGTTGGCTTCTTGCACGATAAAATGCGAGTCTTTCTTGAAAGAAGGCTTGAAATGCTTGAGGTTGTTCTCTTAAAACGACCTCGGCGACAACGGGCATATTATAAATGGCGGCACTCAGTCAGGGAAATGATCAGTATTTTCGATTCACTTCGCGATTAAATCGTCTCGTTGGTGAGAAAGCAGAAGGTAAAAACGTCGATTTTACACAAGCACAACGGGCGATGGAAAATATGGAGAAACAGATTGCATATATGAAATCTGTTTCTCCTGGGCCGATGGATGAAACAGTATCAAAAGAACTAATGGATGTATGGCAAGCGCTTTTTGAACAAGGCGTAAAAAAGCAGATGGAATTAGCACTCAATGGGACTATCGAGCAATATACACATCATGCAAAAAATGTAACTCCAGCATTGAGTCGTGAATTAGGTAATGTGAGTGAAAAGTTTAATAATGTTGCAAATATAAAAATTGATAGCACTATTGAAGAGGTGAATCAGCTTATTGAAGTGACGCAATTTGTTATTATCATTAGCGCCATTTTAGGGGGCGTTATTCTGATCCTCACTGATCGCTATTTAGTTGCAATGTTACAAAAACCACTCGAAAGTATTCGCCAACATTTTGTGAAAATTACAAAAGGTGATCTGAGTCAGCCACTAGAGCCTTTTGGTAATAACTGTGCTGGGCGATTAATACCATTATTAAATGATATGCAAAATAATTTGCATGAAGCAGTAAGTACGATCCGAATGGGAAGTGATAGTATTTATCGTGGTGCATCTGAAATTGCTAAAGGGAATAACGACTTGGCTTCTCGTACCGAAGAGCAAGCAACGGCATTGGAGCAAACAGCAACAAGTATGGAAGAGATAACCGCTGCTGTTAACCAGAATATGAAACATGCTTATCAAGCGAGAGAATTGGCTGAAGCCGCATCAGTGACTGTTGAAATAGGTAATGAATTAGCTGAATCTGTTGTAACGACAATGGATGGGATTTCTAATAGCGCAAGTAAGATTGCAGATATCACCAATGTTATTAACAACATTGCATTTCAAACAAATATACTCGCTTTAAATGCATCGGTAGAAGCGGCAAGGGCAGGAGCACACGGACGAGGATTTATGGTGGTCGCCAATGAAGTCCGTAATTTAGCTGGAGATAGTGCCAAAGCCGCTAAAGAAATTGAAGTCCTTATTGCTGATTCTACAACGCGTGTAAAAAAAGGTGCAAGATTAGTGAGTGACATGGAAAAAACGATGGAAGATATCCTGACAGGCGTTAAACAGGTAACATCAATAATGAAAGAAATCTCTATTGCATCTGAAGAGCAAAGTAAAGGTATTGGTCAAGTGAGTGTGGCTATTACTCAAATAGATGGTGTAACACAACAGAATGCCTCTTTAGTTGAACAAGTTTCAGCGGCAGCTATTTCATTAGAAAGACAAACAGAAGAATTACAGTTATCGGGTGCAAAAGTTCCATCT
>NZ_MIIZ01000642.1:0-5932 GCF_001743005.1 Shigella sp. FC1967
CACAAAAAGATCCATCTCAACGTAAAAGGTTAGATGTTTTAGGAAAAAATGCTATTAACGTGGGTGTGGATGTTAACCATTTTTTCCCTATTAGCATTGAAACAATCATAAAAAGAACATCTAAATAGTTTTACTGCGTTATATGTTTATTTAGTCAAAGTAGTAGCATTTCTTCACCTTATAGGGGGCCGTTTTCCAAGCTGACCCCCATAATACGAAAAGCTAACTCATCACTCACTTTACAACAGCCCCCCTGATGACACCTTAATGCTAAGAGACTGCCCGAACAAAGCTAAAGTGCAATCGTTCTTTTTTTACTGGCGTTCATTCCTTGGATCATACAAAACCAAGCTAATGCACAAACGGCCATTAAAATAGCGAACAAAGAAACAGGGGGATACGACGTTAAAATAAAACCACTGGCTAATGGGTTTAATGCTGCCCCAAGCCAACCTAGTGATTGTGCAGAAAAATAACTTGCTTTCATTCCTAACGGTGCAATGTTATCAATCATCATATACTCACCCGGCGCATAAATAAGCTCACCAAAAGTAAAGATGGCAATAGCCAGAGCCCAAAATATTAAATTATCACCTGCAAATATAAAACCAAGTAAGCCTAACATAAAAAACAGCGTACCTAGCGTCATTAATTTACGTAGTCTTTCAGCTGTAACATGCTTACCTACAATATATTGTAAAGAGACCACAATCGCCGCATTTACGGGTAATACAACAGCAATAACGGACTCGGCTAATTTAGCATCGTAAACCACTAAGATATATTGTGAAATACATGATGCAAAAGAACCAAATGTTAATGTACCGAAAAAAGTTGAGAGTACAAACCAGCTTAATGCTCTGTCTTTTAGCATTATTTTCGGATCCCATTTCACACCGTTTTCTTCACTAGCACTTATTGCTTTAGAGCGTTGAACAAATAACTGGATCATAAACAGTGGAACACTGGCAGAAATAGCGGCAAGCCAAAACGGTAATTGCGTTCCATACATTAATAATAGCGTGCCAATCGGTGGGCCAACCGTCCACCCCATATTGATAAAGGTATAGTTTAGAGAGAATATTTTAGGTTTTGCTGAAATAGATAACGTTTCAGAGAAGTAGGCTTTTAATACCGTTGAAAAAACCAGATACGAACAGTTAATCACGGAGAAAAAGATAACCACTAAAATCGTGCTATGGACTAAGGGTATAGCCACAAATCCAAAAATAAACGTCATAATCGATAGCAACATATAACGTTTTTTCTCAAATTTATCAGCTAGCATCCCAAAGCCCAGGCTGAAAAAAATACCCGTTGTCAATGCGATAGACATGGCAATACCAATATCATCAACAGGCAGTTGATACTCCCGTGATAAATAAATCGCCATAAACGGTAATGTTGCACCTCTTCCTATTGTCAGAAGAAGTGATGAAAGTAACAGTGCGGTTGTTGAGCGTGTTTTTTTTGAGAACATATTATCTTTATTTTAGTTATTTGTATTTGATGGAATATTTTATGGCTTACGTCAGTTTTACGGGTGAGAAAAGAACTGACGTGCACTGTATATTAATACATGACTTAAGAAGTGCTGTATAGATTAAAACCAGAGGAAAAGCTCTTTTTGATCTTGTCTTTTTTCTAGTGGAACGTATCGCAATTTTTAATTATCCCATTTTTGATAATAGTGTTTATCAAGTTCCTCTCTATCACCATAGCGTTATTTTTCCTAAACTGCCCCTAATACTGTTTAATTTACTGCATTTAATCTGAGGTCGTTATGTCTTTTATTCATCTTGAATTTGAAAAAACCTATTGTTGAATTAGACGAAAAAGATAGATGCTCTGCTTACCTTTAAACAATCTCAGGATGAAGCCACTGGAATTAATTTAGATGAAGAAATCGCGCGTTTAAGGCAAAAAAAGCCTTTCACTGACAAAATCTATTTTTACTGACCTAGGTGCTTGGGAAATTGTTCAACTCGCACGTCACCCCATGCGCCCATATACTCTTGACTATATTAAAGCGGTCTTTACTGATTTTCAGGAATTGGCGGGTGATAGAGCTTATGCCGATGACAAAGCGATTGTTGCTGGGTTAGCGCGTTTAGACAAAATGCCTGTCATGGTGATTGGACAGCAAAAAGGGCGTGATACAAAAGAGAAAATCCATCGTAATTTTGGTATGCCATCACCAGAAGGTTATCGTAAAGCTTTACGCTTAATGAAAATGGCGGAGCGCTTTCATCTCCCAGTTATTATTTTTATTGATTCTGCTGGGGCTTACCCTGGTGTTGGTGCTGAAGAAAGAGGACAAGCAGAAGCTATTGCACGTAATATTCTTGAAATGTCACGTTTAAAAACCCCCATTATTTGTACTATTACGGGTGAAGGATTTTCTGGTGGCGCTTTAGCCATTGGGGTTGGTGATAAAGTTAATATGTTGCAATACAGTACTTATGCAGCAATTTCACCAGAAGGATGTGCTTCTATTTTATGGAAAAGTTCTGATAAAGCCCCAATTGCGGCAGAAACGATGGGGATGACCGCACCTAAATTACAATCATTAGGGATTATCGATGCCATTATCCCAGAACCATTAGGTGGAGCTCACCGTGATCATCAACAAGCTGCAGAATTTCTTAAACAACAGTTATTAATTGATTTAGCCCTATTAAAAAGCTATTCAACCGAAGAGCTTTTAGATAAACGCTACCAAAAGCTCATGTCTCACGGTTACTGCTGATTATTAACAAGTGAAAAGGAAATGAATGATATACTGCCTATATTGAGTAACAAAAATACAGTAGGCAGTAAATCATTTATGCAAATCGATCTTAATTTATTACGTATTTTTTCTGCCGTAGCAGAGCAAGGACAATTTGCGGCTGCTGCTCGGCAATTATCGATGCCTACCTCGAATATTAGTCGTGCAATTAAACAGCTTGAACAGCAACTCAATTGTAAGCTTATTGATAGAACAACTCGAAAGATGCGCCTTACAGAACAAGGTAAAATACTCTATCAGCAAGGAACGAAAACCTTAACTGAATTAGATTCAGTTGTAAGTAATATCACCAGTGATGGACCATTAACGGGCACTTTTCGTTTAACTATTCCGAGTGAATATGGTAGCGAATTACTTGGTGATATTTTAGCTGATTTTGCTGCACTTCATCCTAATTTACTTATTCAATGTGATACCCAATTAATGCCAAGAAATATCATCGATGATGATATTGATTTGCTATTAACTTTTCATCGCGGAGATTTAGCAGATAGTAGCTATCACTCACGCTTAATTAAATCGTGGCGCAGTATTGTTGTGGCATCTAATGATTTATTAGAAAAAACAGGGATACCCACACATATAGAACAATTAAGCAAAATGCCTTGTATTTCAAGCTTAAGCGCACTAGAAGGTCAACCTTGGATATTTATGGATGAAGATAAAAAAACCAATCAGAGTGACCATTAATAGTAATTATCGAGTAAACAGCGCGATATTAGCAAAATCAGCCGTACTAAAAGGATTAGGATTTGCTATTTTAGCTGAACACTGTTGCATTGATATGATTAAAGAGGGGAAATTGCGCGCTATTGAGTTTCCTCAACAACCCGCAACGATTAATTTAGTGGCAATATATGCAACTCGTAGCACACTTTCACGTAATATAGAGTCTTTTCTTGAATTTCTAACTCAGCGTTTATAAATATTAATCCGTGATTTGTTGAGTAAGTGTCTTATGTTTGGCTTTAATCGGAAAGAGTACAATAAATAAGGTCACAAAACATGAGATCCCCGCGGTTGCAATCGCATAAGCAAATCCCGAATTAAAAGCCTCTGGTAATAGAGTAACAAATCCTTTGTCTAACCCCTTTGTCGTATTTTCAGTCACCAAACTCACAATATCGATATAACTTACAGATAGTCCCAATGCCTGACTTTGGATCATCATATAATGGATTGCTTGTTGCACCATCAATGTGCCTAATAGCGCAATACCCATTGTCATTCCGGTTTGCCTTAATGCATTCATGGTTGCAGACGCCATACCAGAACGAGAAGGTGGTACACTTTTCATCACTAAAGCACCTATTGCTGGTGTTGATAGTCCCATCCCTGCGCCTAATACAAAGAGATAACTTCCGGTGATCCCATAGTGACTATTGGTTGCTAATGTCGCTAATAAACAAGAAGAAATAGCGATAAATAAGAAACCACCAATCATCAGTTTCCTGACAGAAAAATAAGAAGAGAGCCGACCAAAAGACATAGAAAATAGTGCCATTGCAATAAATTCTGGCGCCATTCTCCAACCCGTTTCTAATGCACTCCAGCCTTGTGCTTTTTGCAAAAAGAAAGCAATAAAAAATACATTACTGTATGTAGCAAAACCCAAAGTAAAAGAAGAAAGATTATATTGAAAGAATGTGCGATCTTTAAATAAAGCCAGCGGTAATAAAGGGCGTTTAACGCGTTTTTCTATCATTAGGAAAAGGGCAAGAAATATTATTCCCGCAATCAGTGTTGATAGCGTTCTATAATGTGACCAACCTACAGAGCCAGCTTCAATTAAACCATAAGTCAGTGATCCTAATCCCAGCATACTGGTTAACTGGCCAAAGGGATCTAAAGCAGCATTTTCAGGATCAGCACTCTCACTTAATCCATACCAACCTAATAAAACAGTAATAATGCCAATAGGAATATTAATAAGAAATATGCTCGCCCAGCCACTCGCATGAACTAAAACACCACCTAAAATAGGGCCAATAATGAGTGATAATGCACTAACAGAAGACCATATTCCGATAATACGAACCCGTTCAATATCAATAGGAAAAGCATGAGTGATTAAAGACAATGCTCCCGGGATAAGTGCTGCGGCGGCAATACCTTGAATAATACGCCCTAAAATTAATATCTCATGTTGCTGTGCAATCGCACAAATTATTGAGCCTAAGGTAAAAATAACCACGCCCCATAACCATACTTTTTTTCGTCCAAAACGATCACTTAAAGGGCCTGACGATAATATACAGGCTGATAGGCAAAGTGCATAAGCATCAACAATCCATTGCAAAGTTGCCATATCAGCGTGTATGTCATTTTGAATAGTCGGTAATGCCACATTCACGATACTAATATCGAGAGTTGCCATAAAAGTACCTAAGCAAATGGCACAGATAAGTGACAGTCGTTTTAAATAAGTCATAAACTTTATTGCCTTGATGATGAATAATAATAGCATCATAATCATCGACTGACGTCGGTCAATAGTTAATTGATAATGAGTTTCATTTGTCATTATTGTGAGTCGCTTTAATATAGCGTACTCTTTACACGCGACTTCGAGGGAGATTAGCAATGTCATTAGAAGAAGAAACAACCGATAAACCAAGAACAAAACCCGCAGAGGTTCGTTTAGAAGAGTTAATGAATGCAGCAGAAGCATTATTTCTTGATAAAGGTTTTGATGTCACAACTGTTAGTGATATCGTAAAAAAAGCGGGGGTAGCAAAGGGGACGTACTATCACTATTTTTCTGCTAAAACAGACGTTCTTGATGCGCTCAGAACACGTTATATGGATTGGTATTTAAATAAAATAGATAGCGCAATGAATGCCTGCTCACAGCAAGATCATCGTGAAAAATTAAAACAGTGGTGTGAAATTAGCGTTATTGCTTATGTTGAAAAACAAAAATTACACGATATGCTTTTTCATCAAGTGTTTCATCAAAGCAATAATATTCATGAGAATAGAGCACTACAACAAATTCAATCGTTGTTAATTTCGGGTACAGAAAATAAAACTTGGCACGTTACACAACCAGAATTAACCAGTACATTGATTTACCATGGAATGCATGCTGCTGTTGATAATTTAGCGCATAGCAAAGAATATACCGAAAAAACATTAGGT
>NZ_MIIZ01000643.1:0-20798 GCF_001743005.1 Shigella sp. FC1967
CGACTTGCATGTGTTAGGCCTGCCGCCAGCGTTCAATCTGAGCCATGATCAAACTCTTCAATTAAAAGTGTTTGATGCTCAAAGAAATCGAAAACTTAGCTATTCATAAATGAATTTACTTTTGTTGTTCACTCTTCAAGACTTGATACATCTAATATTTTAGAAGATATCGTCTCTGCGAGTGCCCACACAGATTGTCTGATAATTTGTTAAAGAGCAATGCAACATTCGCTGCCGTTTCCGGTCTTCTGCGTTGTTGCGAGGAGGTGCATTCTACATCTTCCTCATTGAGTGTCAAGCGTTTTATTTTCAAGGCTTTTCACTTTTTTTCTTCGTTCTCTCGGCTAACTCACTTAGCGTGGTTTGCCGTGACAACGAGGGCGCATTATAGGGAGTTTTGTGAAGCTGGCAACACTTTTTTTTTCGTTTTTTCACTGACCGTTGAATTTTCCACCAAATTGCACTTAAAGCGCCAATTTTCTGAGCGATTCAAAGCCAAAACTCGCTAAAACAGGTTTTAATGATTCACTATTCTCATCTTCTTTTAAGCAATAAGCGAAGCTAATTTCATTTGAACCTTTTATTTTCGCTTGATTTACGACCAACCACGCAGTTCGTCGTGCAATTGCAGCGCCAGAATCAATAATTCGTGTGCCATCAGGTAAAACAGAAAGTAGTTCATCCGCTAATAGAGGAAAATGAGTACAACCTAATACCACAGTATCCGGTGGCTCTTTCATTTTTAACCAAGGAGTGAGGATTTTACGAAGCTCATCCAAAGAAACGGATTCACCATGAAGTTTTCTCTCAGCCAGTTCCACCAGCTCAGCCGAACCTAAAGAGTGAACTTTGCAATCAGTCGCAAAGCGTTCAATGAGTTCATGGGTATAAGGACGTTTAACCGTTGCTCTTGTTGCTAATAATCCAACCACACCATTACAGGTTAATTTAGCCGCGGGCTTAATAGCAGGAACAACGCCTACAATAGGGATCTCGGTAAACTTGGCACGTAAAGCAGGAAGACTTACTGTACTTGCTGTATTACAAGCAATCACAATAGTAGCGAGATCATGTTTTTCAGCAACCGCGCTAATTATTCGAACAACGCGGTCAATAATAAACTCTTGTGATTTTTCACCATAGGGGAAAGCTTCATTATCAAAAACATAGATATAGTGAGCCTCCGGTAGTTTTTCACGGATCTCACGATAAACAGATAAACCGCCAACCCCTGAATCAAAAACTAATACAGTAGGGTTAGCGGTAGATAGTGCATCAGAAGTTGTAACTTCCTGTGAGGAAGTATTCTCGTCCTGGCGTGCGATAGCCATAAGCTGTCTCATAATCTTTATCAAACAGGTTGGCTATTCTACCACGAATTGAGAGATGTGATGTAATAGGATATGAAGCCGTTAAATCCCAAATACTCACACCACCTAAAGAAACCGTCTCATAAGTTCCATAATCTTTATCTGTACGTTGACCGATATATTGGTAAGTTACACCCATATCAAGTTTCTCAACTTGCCAATCAAGTTGATATTTCAGTTGTTGGCGGGCTCGACGCTCAAGACGTTGATGGGTTTCTTTATTTCTTGCATCTATATATTGCAAGCTAAAGGTATGATGGAAAACCCACGTATCCATTTCACCTGTAAATTCCATACCTTTAATTAAGGCCTTACCAACATTGTAATTACGATATGGATAGGTCGATTCGCCTTGGATCAAAGAATTTACATCATTGCGATATGCTGTTAATCGCCATGATAAAGGTCCTGTTAACCCTTCAAAGCCTCCTTCCCACTGTTTGCTCTCTTCAGGTTGTAAGTCTGGGTTACTTCCCCACTCACTATAAAGTTGCGTCAGTGTCGGTGCTTTAAATGCCGTACCATAACCCCCAATAACACGATAACCATCGACAAACTCCCAGCCTAGGTTAGTTTGCCAAGTCGTATGCCAACCATATTCCGAGTGCTTATCAGAACGCACTGAGGCTTCAGCAATGATGTCACCTAACTTTTGCTGTCCTGTTAAATATAAGCCGGTATTATCGAAATGTTCTTTCTCAGGGAATCCACTAGAGCCAGCTTTAATAGATTGACGTTGCCAATCAACACCTCCCCCGATACTACCATTTCCTAATAAAAGGTGATTACCCCACTGTACATTATATTGTTCGGAGTTGGTAAAACGGCTTCCTTTACCATAACGACCATAACGCGGATCATAGTCATAATCTTTAGTGTAGTTATAGCTGGTATTTAAATAAGAAGAGTAATTATCACGATAAAACTTCACACCTCCATCATAGGTGCGGCTAAATAGTGCTCTTGTATCCGTTAAGATATCGCTATAGTTATCATAATAAGCATCATAAGCCGTGCGATTATCAAAACCATAAGCTCGTGCATATAAAGAAACGTTATCGTTAATATCGTGATTAATCCCTAACCACAGTGACTTATTCATAAAACCATCACGATCAGGCTGTGGATGCCGCCCGTATTTCCATTCGCTTCTACATCATAACCTTTGGTATAGAGATAACTCCCCGCTGCCGTTAATGTCGTTCTATCCCCGACTTTCTGTTTTACAGAGCCATCATATTCTTGATAACCATGAGAACCCATTGTGGCATTAAGCGTTCCTCCTTCCGTTTTTCTTTCTGTGAGGATATTAATCACACCACCAATCGCATCTGAACCATAAACAGAAGAACGAGGCCCTCTGATATATTCAATACGTTGAACAAGAGAAAGGGGAATTTGGCTAATATCGGAACTACCAGATATATTAGCCTGATTTAAACGCACACCATCCACTAAAATAAGAACATGACGAGATTCAGCCCCACGTACATAAATAGAGCTCATCTGACCTATTCCACCGTTTTGCCCCACATCAATACCCGGCATTCTGCGTAATACATCAATAACACTATTGCTCTGCCAGCGATCGATCTGTTCGCGTTCAACAACAGTGATAGGCGCTAAAATAGAAGAGTTCGGCTCTTGAAAGCGGTTTGCTGTCACACTTAATGTATCGCTGTTATTCGCAAACACGTCAAAACTGCCCACCATGACACTCAAAGCCACACTAGAAATGAAAAAAACTTTTTTATTATTCATGAATAATCTGCATCCAACAGAATAAGTAGTAGGATGCCGCCAAAATTAAATAAAGCGCGTATTTAATTTAAGATGCGACAGGTCTTCGGCAGGTCTTCGGACTCTAGGTTAAATAAACCATTTTGTCTATTTAAGATAATGACTTCCCACGGTACTTATTAGGTACTTTGTAGTGTCTTTTATTATCCTTGATCCTATTACCGCTGCGCGTCAGTTCTGGCTTTGCACCAGATTCCCTTTTCACTCCTATTAGGAGACCGAATAACCATGCTACGATTTCAAATCCTTTGAGTCCAGAAATTGAACATGAAGAATACTGGACATCTTCATGAGGATCTCTACAATTTCGCTCGCTTAACTTTATTACTGCCAAAAAAAGGCGAGATACCATGCAGAATTCATTACCAACGCAAACATATCAGTCTCAACTGAATGAAAAAATCCAACGCCTACAAACAATGATGGCGCCTTTTAATGCGCCTGAAGCAGACGTTTTTTCATCACCAGAACAGCATTATCGTATGCGTGCGGAATTCCGTATCTGGCATGAAGAAGATTCTCTCTATCATATTATGTTTGACCAGAAGACTAAGCAGCGTATTCGGGTTGATCAATTTCCGGTTGCCAGCCAACTTATAAATAAAATGATGGCTGCCTTGCTGGCAGAAATAAAAGATAAACCAACACTTAGGAAGAAACTGTTCCAGATTGATTATCTTTCTACGTTGAGTAATAAAATTATTGTTTCGCTGCTTTACCACAAGAAAATTGATGAAACTTGGCAACAAGAAGCTATGGCATTACGCCAATCATTAATTGCTCAAGGTTTCGATGTGCAATTAATCGGTCGTGCATATAAAACAAAAATTATGCTTGATAACGATTTTATCGATGAAGTATTACCGGTCGCTGGCAAAAAGATGATTTATCGCCAAGTTGAAAATAGCTTCACGCAACCTAATGCTCAGGTCAATATTAAGATGCTGGAATGGGCATTAAAGGCAACGGAAAATGCAAAAGGCGATCTTCTTGAGCTGTATTGCGGTAATGGCAACTTTTCATTAGCACTCGCACGTAATTTTGATCGTGTGCTGGCAACTGAAATTGCAAAACCTTCTGTTTATGCCGCGCAATATAATATTGCAATGAACCATATTGATAATGTGAAGATTATTCGCATGTCCGCGGAAGATTTTACTCAAGCAATGAATGGGGTAAGGGAATTTAAACGCCTAGAAGGGATTGATTTAAAAGATTACCACTGTGAAACTATTTTTGTTGACCCTCCTCGCAGTGGTTTAGATGAGAAAACTGTAGAATTGGTTAAAACTTACCCGAGTGTTTTGTATATTTCTTGTAACCCAGAAACACTGTGCCAAAATTTAGAAACCCTCATAAAAACACATAAAATCAGTAAATTAGCATTATTTGATCAATTCCCATATACCCACCATATGGAATGTGGCGTGTTATTAGAAAAAAGATAACTGCTTATTTTATTTGTTATAGATAAAAAATCGCCAATAATACGTATAAAAAACAAAAACACCAGCAAGATAACTTGCTGGTGTCAAAATTTCGCTGTGTTTACAACAAAGAGATAAGTACAGGCTAGTACTGTTCTGCTTGTGATGCTTTTTCAGCTTCTTCTGCCTGTATACGTAAGCGTTGACGCTGTTTGAATTGACGATAAATCCACAACGCAACGATAACGATACAAACGGAAGAAAAGAAATTCGAACCCCATTCAGGATTAACAGTTCTGGTGTAAGCGTTATAACCAAATAAGCCTAATAAAAAGAATGAAAAAATCAGCTTAGGCATACCATCGGTCATAGGTTGATTTAAATAGCGCTGATATAAACAGTAAACGGCCAAGATTAAACTAATGAGTGGGAAAACTGACCACGACTCAATAAACGGGTTAAAAAAGCTTGAATAGGTACCATGTAAAGCGACGCCAATGACTATGGCAAGTAATAGCGTGCTTTTTTCACAGCGATTTTGTTCCATCATTTGTCTCCTTTCTGATGCGTTTTTTTCTTTATTTCTGGGTTATCTTGTAGAGGTATTTGCGTTTCTTGCTCACGTCGATACCAATAATAGGCACCTTTAGCAATCATTCGCAGTTGTATAACTAATCTTTCTTCTAATTGTTGACGCTTTTCAATATCGATATCCAGTGCTTCTGCGCCTGCACTAAATACAATAGTGACCATTGCTTCAGATTGCATTTCTGTAAAATAACGTGGCATATGGCTCTCTTGCTCAAGATAGTCTGCCAGTTCTGCAATAAAATGTTGGATCTCTCGTGCGACAGCCGCACGAAACTCAGCGGAAGTTCCAGAACGTTCACGAAGTAATAATCGGAACGCATTAGGATTATTACCAATGAATTCCATAAAAGTTGCTACGGATGTTCTGATAACACTGCCACCTTTCGCAATACGTTGACGTGCTTGACGCATTAATTGACGTAACATCAACCCACTCTCATCAACCATAGTAAGCCCAAGTTCATCAACATCTTTAAAATGACGATAAAATGAGGTGGGTGCAATACCAGCTTCTCTAGCCACTTCTCGTAAACTTAGACTTGTAAAGCTACGTTCGGCACTCAGTTGGCTAAAAGCAGCTTCAATTAAAGAGCGACGGGTTTTTTCTTTTTGTTTAGCTCTGATGCCAATATTATTACTCACAGAAATCCTGATAATTCTAATTTGGTTTATACTCAATATATCAAATTTTGTTAAAAAAAGCAGTGCGTACAATCATCTCTCAAGACACATTCTTATAAAAACTCAACAAAGTGTGACTAATGCCCTTAATGTCAGTTGGGCTATTATTCATTCTAATGTTAATATAGCGTTGTCGGTTTGTATAAAACAGGTCTCTTCCTATGCAACATTCTCATTTCGATGCAATTGTGATCGGTTCAGGTCCTGGTGGCGAAGGCGCGGCCATGGGGCTTGTTAAACAAGGAAAGCGCGTCGCTGTTATAGAACGTTATAACAAAGTCGGTGGGGGCTGTACTCACTGGGGAACCATTCCTTCAAAAGCCCTACGTCATGCAGTAAGCCGTATTATTGAATTTAATCAAAACCCGCTTTACAGTGACCAATCTCGCCTTATTAATTCCTCTTTTTCTCAAATACTTCGCCAAGCCAGTACCGTAATTAGTCAACAGACTAAAATGCGCCAAGGTTTTTACGAGCGTAATAATTGTACGATGTATTCCGGTGAAGCTGCGTTTATTGATGAGCATCGGATCAGCGTGCGTTATCCAGATGGTACTTGCGATATTCTTTCAGCTGATAATTTCATTATTGCAACAGGCTCTCGCCCTTATTGTCCGCCAGATGTCGATTTCTCTCATTCTCGTATTTATAACAGTGACACTATCCTTGACTTAGAGCATGAGCCTCATCATGTCATTATTTATGGTGCTGGTGTCATTGGTTGTGAATATGCCTCTATTTTTAGAGGATTAAGAGTAAAAGTAGACTTAATTAATACACGAGACCACCTATTATCTTTTCTTGATCAAGAAATGTCTGACGCACTTTCTTATCACTTCTGGAATAACGGCATTGTTATCCGTCATAATGAAGAGTATGAAAGCATTGAAGGTGTCGATGATGGTGTTATTGTTCACCTAAAATCAGGTAAAAAAGTCAAAGCAGATTGCCTGCTTTATGCCAATGGTCGAACAGGGAACACAGATACACTCGGCTTAGAGAACGTCGGTATTAAAACAGATAGTCGTGGGCAAGTTTCTGTTAATGCACATTACCAAACCAGTTGTGAACACATTTATCAGTCGGTGATGTTATTGGTTATCCAAGTCTGGCGTCTGCCGCTTATGATCAAGGTCGAATTGCGGCTTTAGCTATCACAACAGGAAAATCAGAAACTCATTTAATTGAAGATATTCCAACAGGAATTTACACCATTCCTGAAATTAGTTCTGTTGGTAAAACAGAGCAACAACTCACTGCAATGAAAATTCCTTATGAAGTGGGTCGCTCTCAATTTAAACATCTGGCAAGAGCACAAATTGCAGGCATGAATGTGGGAAGTTTGAAAATTCTCTTCCATCGTGAAACCAAGCAAATTTTAGGTATTCACTGCTTCGGTGAACGTGCCGCTGAAATTATTCATATCGGTCAAGCAATTATGGAGCAAAAAGGTGAAGGCAATACTATCGAGTATTTCGTTAATACGACCTTCAACTATCCAACAATGGCAGAAGCCTATCGTGTTGCAGCGCTTAATGGTTTAAATCGCTTATTTTAATACGTTTTGTTTCTCCGCATAAAATGCGGTCATATGTTCACGGATTGTCTCAGCTAACTGTTCATAACGATTACGCAAAGGCGATCCGGGACGATAAACCATAATAATAGAACGTGATGGATTGGGATTGGTACATTCTAGATAACAAACTCCATCACGTTTTTGTTCTTGAGGTACAGATAAATCCGGTAATAAGGTGATCCCACTACCGGCAGCGACCATATTACGCAGAGTCTCTAAACTCGTTGCTCTAAAATGAGTATCTTCTTTTGCCCCCGCTTGGAAACAGAATCCTAATGCTTGATCGCGTAAACAGTGCCCATCTTCTAACATCAATAAACGCTGACCCGCTAACTCCCCCATCGGCACAGACCTACGTTCATTCCATGGGTGTCCTTCATAAATAGCTAATTTCATTGGCTCTTCAAATAAAGGCACTTCAATAAACGGCGCACTCTCTTTTACCATTGCTAAAATTGCACAATCGAGCTTCCCGCTATCTAATTGAGCTAATAAGCTATGAGTTTGTGCTTCATGAAGATACATTTCTAACTTAGGGTAGTTTTTATGTAATTCAGGAATGATATGGGGTAATAAATAAGGACCAACAGTAGGGATAAGCCCAATATGTAAAGGCCCTGCCATGCTTTCCCCCTGCAATGAGGCCATTTCTTGTAGCACTTTGACTTCACGTAAAACGGTTTTCGCTTGATCCACCAGCAACAAACCTTGTTGAGTAAACAGAACCTTACGGCTCGTTCTTTCAAGCAACATCACACCGAGTTCATCTTCAAGCTTACGAATCTGACCACTTAATGTTGGCTGACTCACATGGCAAGAATCTGCCGCACGACGAAAATGTTTATGCTCAGCTAGCGCCACCAGATATTCCAAGTCACGGATATTCATTGCAGATCTCACATTTATTGCTGATAGTTAATGTCTATAGATAATATAGTAACTGATAAATTTTTCTATCAGCCAAATGTTATTTTGCCTCTCTTTGTCAATATTTTCTGAATAAATGGCGCAAACAAAACTCATGACTTCATACTTTAAAGAATTCAAAATGAGTATAAGTACTATCAGCGAGTTAAAATAAAAAACAGAGTGATATTCACCCTGTTCTTTTTGAATAACAGTAAGTTGTCTTAGATAAATGCTTTTCTTATTTATTCATATTTAAAGCATCTTTGGCTTTGACTATCGCATAAGCAACCTGTTTTTGCGAAACACCCCCTTTTGCAAGGCGTTTATCTAAACAAGATTGAAGCGATAGAATATCGTACACATCAATCATAATTTTACTGTTAAACATCTGTAATTCAGAAAGCGGGAGTTCTTCAATTGCTTTACCTTGCTCAATCGCGCAAACAACCACTTCCCCCACAATATGGTGAGCTTCACGAAATGGTACACCTTTAGCAACCAGATAATCGGCAAGCTCAGTGGCATTCGCATAACCTTGTTTCGCAGCTTCTTCACAACGAGGGCGACGAATTTGGATCCCATCAAGAACAAGCGTTGCCATATGTAAACAATCAGACCATGTATCGATAGCGTCAAACAGCCCTTCTTTATCTTCTTGCATATCTTTATTGTAAGCGAGAGGCAGGCCTTTTAAGGTCATCATCATGCCCGTTAATGCACCTTGTACTCGCCCACACTTCCCACGGATAAGTTCCAGTGCATCTGGGTTTTTCTTTTGTGGCATTAATGAAGAACCAGAAGTCACTTTGTCTGATAATTCAATAAAACCCGCTTCGCCACTGTTAAAGAAAATAAGATCTTCTGCAAAACGAGATAAATGCACCATACCAATAGCTGCCGAGGATAATAGTTCTAAGACATGATCGCGATCGGATACACTATCTAAACTATTATTGGTTGCACTCGCAAAACCTAACCATTCCGCTAATTGTTCACGATCGATATCGTAAGCTGTTCCCGCTAAAGCCCCACTGCCTAATGGACTGACATCTATACGTTTTAATGCATCAGCTAGGCGACTTTCGTCTCTGGCTAACATTTCATTGTATGCTAAACACCAATGCGCAAAGGTAACGGGTTGAGCACGCTGTAAATGAGTGTAACCTGGCATCACCGCATTTTGATTTTGTTCTGCCGTGATAACTAAGGCTTTTTGTAGCTCAACAATGGCTTGGCGAAGGTGAATCACTTCTTCTTTACACCATAATTTTAAGTCTGTTGCGACCTGATCATTACGGCTACGACCCGTATGTAATTTTTTACCTAAATCACCCACTTTGGCAATAAGCTTACTTTCAACCCAGCTATGAATATCTTCTGCATCACTTTGCAAAATAGACTGTGGATTTGCTATCACTTCTTCTGATAATTCATTTAACGCTTGCTCAAGTTGAGCTTGTTCATCTTGCGACAATACGCCAACGGTGACTAACGCTTTAGACCAAGCTACTGAGCCAAAGATATCCTGTTGTGCCAGTCGAAAATCAAACCGCAGTGAATCATTGAATTGTTTAAACCGTTGATCAGCTTCCTGACTAAAACGTCCACCCCAGAGTGCCATAATCGCTTCCTGTATTGATTCTGTGTAATAAAAAAGAGTGAGAGTGATGCCCTATGAACACCACTCTATTGCCTTATGTTATTTCTTGCTTAGCGCACGAATACGTGATGGCAGAGAATATAAACGAATAAATCCTTCAGCATGGCTGTGGTCGTAAACTTCATCCTCACCAAAGGTCGCAAATTCTTCAGAATACAGACTGTTATCTGATTTCTTCTGGATAGCATTCACATGACCTTTATAAAGTTCTAAAACCACTTCGCCATTCACATCCTTTGCCAGTGATTCTGCAGCTGCTTGTAGTGAAGCACGAATTGGCGTAAACCAACGTCCATCATAAGCGACATAAGACATCTCTAAGCCTAATTGCTGACGCCATTTAAAGGCATCTCTATCAAGCACCAGTTGCTCAACACCACGCAGAGCCGCCATCATGATAGTGCCCCCTGGGGTTTCATAGCAGCCACGAGATTTCATTCCCACTAAACGGTTTTCAACAATATCAATACGTCCGATACCATGCTTAACACCTAATGTATTTAATGTGTCTAAACATTCAAAAGGTGATTGTGTTTTACCATTTACCGCAACAACTTCACCGGCTTTTACTGTAACCGTCACTAATTCTGGTGTTTCTGGTGCTTTCTTAGGATCAACGGTCCACGCCCAGCAATCTTCATTTGAGGCATTCCATGGGCTCTCTAATACGCCACCTTCTGTTGAGATATGCCATGCATTTTCATCACGGCTATAAATTTTCTCTAGCGTTGCTGTTGTTGGGATATTACGGACTTTTAGATAATCCAACAGTGCTTCACGAGAACGTAAATCCCACTCTCTCCATGGTGCAACCACTTTCAGTTGTGGGGCAAGTGCCGCATAAGTACTTTCAAAACGAACCTGATCGTTTCCTTTACCTGTTGCGCCATGAGCAACCGCATCAGCACCTAATTTTAACGCGAGTTCAACTTGTGCTTTCGCGATAACAGGACGTGCCATTGACGTGCCTAATAAGTAGCTACCTTCATATAACGCGCCTGTTTTTAATACTGGGTAAACATAGTCTTTAATAAACTCTTCACGTAAATCAACGATATGACACTCGGAAGCCCCTGATACTAATGCCTTTTGTTCCACACCCACTAAGTCATCACGGCTTTGACCAACGTCAGCAACAAAAGCAACAACTTCACAGTTATCATAATGTTCTTTTAGCCAAGGGATGATTGCCGAAGTATCCAATCCACCAGAATATGCCAATACGATTTTCTTAATACCTTTAGTCATAGTGATAACCTTCAATTCCCAATTTGTTTAAATTCTGCCAACTATCAAATAGCGATAAGATGTCTAGCGTTATTGTTAAGCTAAAATACGAGTGCCTACTGCAACACCATTAAATAATGTCGTCAGCTTTTCAGCATGGCGCCAACTTGCGATTTCAACAGGTCTTCCTAACGTTTTAGCCGCTTCCAATGCCGCATTGACTTTCACTATCATGCCGTCAGTAATAATCCCTTGATCGATTAATATCTGTGCTTTCTCAGCTGACATCTCGGCAATCTTCTGACCTTTACCATCTAAAATGCCACTGACATCGGAAAGCAGGACTAAATCAGCGCCTAATGTTTCAGCAATAGCGGTTGCTGCTTGGTCAGCATTCACATTCATCAGCTCACCTTTTTCAGTCATACCGATAGAACTGATAATAGGCAGATAGCCCGCTCCCAATAATAAATTGAGTAAATCAGGAGAGCCGGGATTTGCATTTCCTACATGACCTAACTCTTCATTGATTTGTGTGACGTTCGTTAATTGTCCATCACCTAAAGAAAGCCCCACACCATTAAGCCCAAACTTGGTTGCCCACGATAACAAGGTTTTATTGGCACTTCCGGCAAGTGCCCCTGTAATGATGTCTATCTGATCAGCAGGTGTGACACGAAGCCCCTGCTTTTTCACCACAGGCAATTGCAATTTTCCCATCAACTCATCCACTAAACAGCCGCCACCATGTACGATGACTAAAGGACGAGAATGCGTTGAGCGATACTGTTGTAATGCAGTGAAAAATCGAGTTAACGCTTCTTCATTATCAAGGAGCACGCCACCCAGTTTGATAATTAATGGTTCCATGAAACTTCCCTACTCATTATTAAATAAGTGATTCGGTTTCAGCGAAACCAAACCGAATATTCATACATTGCACTGCTTGTGCAGCAGCCCCTTTCAACAAGTTATCTTCAACACCAACCACAATCAGATGTTCACCTTGTTGAGCAAATCCGATATCACAGAATGCAGTTCCTACCACGGCTTTTAATGCAGGCAACCCTTTTTCATAAACACGCACTAAGGGTTTATCTTGATAAGCATCATCAAAGGCTTGTCTTACATCCTCTTGTGTCACACCTGCTTGTAACTTACAGGTGATAGTGGCTAAGATCCCTCTAGCAAAATTGCCTAAATGAGGTGTAAAAATCACATCAATACCCAGATGGGTGGCAATTTCAGGTTGATGACGATGAGTAAACACACCATACGGTTGCAAACTCACCTCACAAAAGCTGCTAGTTAAAGAGGCTTTTCTACCTGCGCCACTCACACCGCTAGTTGCATTAATAACGGGCCACTGTGCTGTATCTAAAAGTCCTGCTTCTACTAAAGGTTTTAGTGACAACTGAGAGACGGTTGGATAACAACCCGGCACTGCAATTAATTGCGCCTGACTAATAATGTCAGCATTCCATTCAGCCAACCCATAAACTGCCCGTGATAACCAATCAGTATTCTTATGCTCGAATCCATAGTATTGTTGATAAAAATGCTTGTTTTGTACTCGATAGGCACCAGACAAATCGAATACCACACAACCTTGCTCTAAAAAGACAGGAGCAATGTCATGGCTGACTTCATGTGCTGTTGCTAAAAAAACGATATCCATATTTTCAGCCGCTTTAACGACATCAACCATCGGTTCGAGTGGAAGATCGACTAAACCACGATATTGTGGATGAAGTTCAGAAAAGCACTTTCCTGCATCTGCACTTTGAGCTGATACCATCAGTCTGCTCAAATTCACATGAGGATGCTGCTGAAGATAGGCGGCTAATTCAGCGCCAGTGTAACCACTTGCTCCTACTATCAGAGTATTTAACATGTCATTCTTACCTTGTACTATGAACACAAACCGATTAATGTATTTTTTATTCAAAAAAAAGTGCATGAATATTGATACTATTATGAAGAAAGGCTGTCAACAGTGAATATTAAATTACCTACATTTATTGAGATTTATCGTCAATTAATTGCAACACCCTCTATCAGTGCTACAGACGCTAAAAACGATCAAAGTAATGAAGCGCTGATTAACTTGCTTGCTAATTGGTTGGAAATATTAGGTTTTTCAATTGAAATCCAACCTGTACCTGAAACGCGAGGTAAATTTAACCTTCTGGCAACATTAGGCGCTGGAAAAGGAGGATTATTACTCTGTGGTCACACCGACACAGTACCGTTTGATGAAGGCCGTTGGACACAAGATCCTTTTACACTGACAGAGAAAGAAAATAAGTTATATGGATTAGGTACTGCCGATATGAAAGGCTTTTTTGCCTTTATCCTTGATGCGTTACGGGATATAGATACTAAAACGTTAACTCATCCTCTCTATATTCTCGCCACCGCAGATGAAGAAACCTCGATGGCAGGGGCTCGTTATTTTGCCGCTAATACAGTCATCCGCCCTGATTTTGCCATTATTGGTGAACCCACATCGCTGAAACCTATTCGTGCTCATAAAGGGCATTTATCGAATGCAATACGTATTACAGGACAATCAGGACACTCTAGCGATCCAGAAAAAGGCGTGAATGCGATAGAGCTAATGCATGAGTCTATTACCCATCTTAGTACTCTGCGCGATACGTTAAAAACTCGCTATAACAACCCTGCGTTTGTTATCCCTTATCCAACGATGAACTTTGGTTATATTAATGGCGGTGATGCAGCAAATAGAATTTGTGCTTGCTGTGAATTACATATGGATATCCGCCCACTACCAGGATTAACGTTACAAGACTTGGATGATTTACTGCACGAAACATTAGCCCCCGTCAAAACACGTTGGCCTGATCGCTTAAATATTGAGGCGTTACACGATCCGATCCCGGGTTATGAGTGTCCAACCGATCATAAGATGGTCGCCGTGATCGAAAAACTATTAGGTGAGAAAGCGCAAACGGTGAATTACTGTACTGAAGCGCCGTTTATTCAAGATCTCTGCCCTACCTTAGTGTTAGGCCCAGGTTCTATTGAACAGGCACATCAGCCTGATGAGTTTATTGATATGGCATTTATTGAGCCAACTCGCGAACTCATGGGACAATTAATTGAAAACTTCTGTTTAGCTGAGAACGTGCAATAATAAAGATTGATAGGGTTGGATTGGAGTTACAGAAAGGTGACGCGCTGAATGTCGTCACCCTTTCCTGCAACTTGAAATATGACAAGTATCGTTTAACGATTAACGTAACCAATTTGTTTTAGCGAGTTGAACGACTTCATCGCCTCGACCATTAATAATCGCTTTCATCATATACAGGCTAAAACCTTTTGCTTGTTCAAACTTCACTTCAGGAGGCATTGAAAGCTCTTGTTTTGCGGTTACCACATCCACAATTACAGGGCCATCATGTTCAAAAGCCTCTTTTAGCGCACTATCAAGATCTTCACCTTTTTCAACTCGAATGCCTTTGATACCAGATGCATTAGCAATAGCAGCAAAATCCGGATTATGTAAATCTGTTCCATCCGTTAAATAACCGCCCACTTTCATTTCCATTGCAACAAAGCCTAATACACTGTTATTAAAAATAATCACTTTGACGGGTAAATTCATTTGAGCTAATGAGATAAAATCCCCCATTAGCATAGTAAATCCACCATCACCACACATAGCCACAACTTGACGCTTTCTATCTAACGCTTGAGCACCGATAGCTTGAGCCATCGCATTTGCCATAGAGCCGTGATTAAACGATCCTAATAAACGACGTTTTCCATTCATTCCCACATAACGGGCTGCCCACACTGTTGGCGTACCTACATCACAGGTAAAAATAGCATCATCATTTGCAAGTTCACCTAATCGACGCGCTAAATATTGTGGATGAATAAGTTCACGCTCACTGGGTTGTGCAAGTGCATCCAGATCTTGTCGTGCTTTGGCATAATGTTTTAATGATGCATCAAGATGCGTAGTGTCTGTTTTCTCTTTTAAACGGGGCTGTATTGCATTTAGTGTGGCTTTAACATCGCCAATCATCGCCATATCGACATGACAATGCGAACCAAGACTACTTGGATTAATATCAATTTGAATAATATTAGCTTTTGATGGATAAAATGCACGATAAGGGAATTGCGTACCTAATAACACTAACGTATCCGCATTTTCCATCGCGTGATAACCGGATGAAAATCCAATTAACCCTGTCATGCCTACACTGTAGGGATTTTCCCATTCGATGTGCTCTTTCCCACGTAATGCGAACACGATAGGAGCTTTTAATGTTTGGGCAAGTTTAATCACTTCGTCGCGAGCTTGGGCACATCCAGCACCGCACATTAAAGTGATATTTTTTCCATTATTCAAGGCATCAGATAATTTTTCGATTTCGAAACGATTTGGCATGATGAGGGGATATTGCAACGGATACCAGTTTTCATGCGCATCTTCTGGAGCAGGTTTTAGTGCAATATCTCCAGGTAAAACAACGACTGCGACCCCCTTTTTCAAAATAGCGGTTCGCATTGCAATGGCAAGCACTTGAGGGATCTGCTCTGGATTTGAAACGAGCTCACAGTAATGGCTACATTCGCGAAAAAGTTCTTGGGGATGTGTTTCTTGAAAATAATTGCTACCAATTTCAGCCGAAGGAATATGAGCGGCAATCGCTAATACAGGAACATGGTTACGGTGGCAATCGAAAAGCCCATTAATTAAGTGTAAGTTACCTGGTCCACAAGAGCCTGCACAAACGGCTAATTCACCATTGATAGCGGCTTCTGCTCCAGCGGCAAAAGCGGCGACTTCTTCATGGCGAGTGCCCATCCATTCAATAGAGCCCATTTTACGCAAGCTATCACTTAATCCATTTAATGAATCACCTGTCACCCCCCAAATACGTTTCACACCTGCATTGTGGAGCACTTTAGCAATATACGTTGCAACTGTTTGCTTACTCATGTGACGCCTTTCCTTTTTATTTTAGTGGGTAATCTCTCTACATGCTGCCCCTAACATAACAACCGACTCTTTTATCACATCATATAGAGAATACCGTGTTATTAACTCAAATATAAAGAATAACATCTCTTGATTGATTGTCACGGTAGATAGGTCAATTAATAAAGGAAATTAACGATAAAAAATAATACTATTGATAAATATACTAATCGCTTTTATGACTCATTTCGCATTAAATAAGAATCTCTCTCATTTATATTGTATTAAAATTATCAAGTACTAGACAAAATAAACTTATAGGATTATTTTAATAATTAAACTAATTTTTTAATTGCTTTTTTTTCTATTATCATTTTTATTTAACAATATAGCTGACACATTTCAGCCTTACCCTCTGTCTTTTCTCAATAATTTCACTTAACTCAAATTGTTAATAAATATATTACTATTATTTTATTTCATGCCCCATGAAAAAGAGGTATGAAATAAACATGACATTGGTCACGCTACCTTTTGCTTTTTGTCCTCTAGAATAAACCCTGATTATTTTTCAACGGAGATTAACGGATGGACAAAAGTAGAAGTCCGATAAAGGTTTTCTTTATTAGTATTCTGGCAGTCCTTTTCTTAATTTTTATTTCACAATATGTCATTGGTAAAAAAGAAATTAAGATTGGCATTGCAGTAATACCTATTTTGCCAATGCTATTTGCTGTCATTATTGGTATGTGTATATCTGCTGGATTTACCCGTAAAAAAATTAAAGTATGGGGTAAATTATTCACAGAAAAAGAAGAAGGCTTCTGCGGTAAAATGGTAGGTTTCAGCCTACTTATTTTAGGTACGCAATATGCAGGAATGATTGTTCCTAATATTAAAATGATTTTAAGTGTCGGTATTCCTTTATTTGTTCAGGAACTCGGTAACTTATTACCAGTATTAATTGCAGTTCCATTAGCAATTAAATTTGGATTTGGTCGTCGTGCAATTGGTGCTTGTTCATCTATTAGCCGTGAACCTTCTATTGCTGTTATTCAAGGTAAATTTGGTACAGGCTCTCAAGAATATATTGGTGTATTAGCCATTTATTTATGTGGTTCGGTTATCGGTACTTTATGGTTTAGCGTATTAGGTAGTATTGCTCCATTAACTGGATTACATCCACTGGCTCTTGCAGCAGGCTCTGGCGTGGGTTCTGGTTCAATGTTAAGTGCTGCATCAGGTGCATTAATTAATGGTCTTGATGAAGCATTAGCACAGCAAGTATTAAGTGTTGCCGCTGCATCTAACTTATTATCTTCAGCATTAGGCGCACTGTCATTAACCTATTTAGGTTTACCTCTTTCAGAAAAAATTTATAAAATTTTCACCAGAGGCAAAACTGCATGAAAAATATAATTATAGATATGAAGTTTGTATTCGTTGCTATTTTACTGGCAATGTTTACTCAGACGTTAACATCAGGGATCGCTCTTTATGCAATGTGGGATAGCTTTATTGCTATGTCATTAGTGGTATTTATTTCACTCGTTGCAAAACATTATTTACCTTCATCTTTACCAACATTTGCTTATGCAACAATTATCGGGATCCTTATTTGTTTACCCGAAACGCCGGTAAGAGATTTCTTTATTAGTTCTATTGGTAAAGTTTCTTTCTTATCTTGTTGTGTTCCTTTATTAGCATTTGCTGGTTTATCTGTTGGTGGTCAATTAGAAGAACTTAAGAAAATGTCATGGAAAGTTATTCTTATTTTCATGATTGTTTCAACTTGTTGTTTCTTTGGCGCATCAATCGTCGCGCAAATTGGATTTACTATCCAGGGGAGTTATCTAATGAATAATATTTATAATGTCAGTGAAAAACTCTTTCAATTAAATGAATTTAGTAAAAAACACGACAAGACCTGCATAAAATACCTGAGCTATCAGGTGAAGAATATAAAACTTCTCAATACTGTCGTGAATTAATGGAGAGTTTTGGTTATCAAATTAAAACTTTTGATGGGTATACTGGTTTCACCGCAGACTTAATTGTTAATGCTGAATTTCCATTAATTGCTATCCGTGCTGATATGGACGGATTAGAAATGCCAGACTTGACGAATAATGAACATAGCTCAATACACCCGGGTTGTGCGCATAACTGTGGTCACGATACGCATATGACCATGGCATTAACCAGTGCTAAATATCTTGCCGAGAATAGAGAAGAGATGAGCGCGAACGTTCGTTTTATTTTCCAAATGGCTGAAGAAGATATGCGTGTCCCTGGCGCTGAAAAAATGGTTGAACTCGGTTGCATGGAAGGCGTTGACGAAACTTACGCTCTTCATAATGATGCTGCGATTGAAACAGGTTGTGTTCGCTTTAATGATGGCGTGATGTCATCTTATGGTTCAGCATGGACATTAGATGTTTATGGTGTTTCTGCGCATGGTTCAACACCACACAAAGGGTTAGATGCCATTCGTGAAGCAACTCGCTTAATTGATTATATGGATTATGTTGTTGCGAAAAAGACAGATCCATTTAGCCCAGCAGTCTTTGGTTGTGGCATGATCAATGGGGGAACAATCCCTAATGCATTAGCTGATCACGTACAAGCCCGCGGTACTATCCGTTCTATGGATGAAAATACCGACCAAGTATTGAAAGCCAGTTTTGATGAAATCGTTGCACGTAGTACAGCGGGTGGATTTAAAACCACATTAAGCTATAGCGGATACCCTGCAGTTGTAAATCACCCAACTGCTCATCAGCGTTTATTAGATGCAATGCGTAAGTTCTTACCAGAAGAGAATATTGAATCGAATGGTAAGCCAATGACAGGCAGTGAAGACTTTAGTTATATGGTTAACGCCACAAAAGGTAAAGTCGGTGCAATGTTCTTTTTAGGAAGTGGTAATCAAGCAAAAGGTATTAATAATTACCTTCACGCAAATCCTTATTTTGTCGATGATGATTGTTTACTCGTCGGAGCTCAGATTTTTGTTAATATTCTGACTCGCTAATCGCTTATTATTCTGCCCTAAGCCCGTTATTGCCCCCGCAAAAACGGGCTTTTTTATTCTGACATCTATTCTGCAACGCTATTATTCACATTTACTGAACGTAAATCCGGTAATCCTTGATATACCTCTTTACTGTGCCATTGGGTCTCCCACTGCTCAGGCATCTGAATAATATTTTTATCAATATGTGGCGCATAGAGAGAAATAAATTCATGCATATAATCTTTCATATGAGTATGTTTACTGACACAGATATGGGTATAACTCGGTTGTACTAAATGATCGATATTAATACATTTTAATGTGTCACCATCTTCAGCCGCATCATAAGAGGCTGTCGCAATAACACCGATGCCTAAATGTCGCTTCACATAGTATTTAATAATTTCTGTATCCGTCGCTGTTAGCGCCACCTTCGGCTTAAGATTATTTTTATAAAATACCTTGTCTAATTTTGATCCTCTGGTAAAACCGAAAACATAAGTAATCAATGGATACTCAGCCATTTGCTCGATGGTAACCTGCTCTTCGTCCTTCAATAAAGCAAGAGGATGGTCATAAGGAACCAATAAACTACGAGTCCAGCGGTAACAAGGCAGTGTAATTAGGTCTTCATAAAGGTGCATCGATTCTGTTGCGATAGCAAAATCCACATCACCATTTTTAACCATTTCCGCCAATTGAGCCGGTGCACCTTGGTGAAAATGTAGCGCAATATTAGGGTAATAGCGACGAAAGTGATCAATCACATTTGGCAATGAATAACGTATTTGTGTATGTGTTGTCGCAATATGTAAATCGACTTTTTTATTACGATCTTCTTCAGCCACAATACTTTTGATTCGGTCAACTTGCCCAAGGATATCACAAGCAATCTTATGGACTTCTTTACCCATCGGGCTTAGTGCTAATAAATTATTATTTTTACGCACAAACAGCGACACACTTAATTCATCTTCTAATATTTTTAGTTGCTTACTAATTGTCGGTTGTGAAGTGTAGAGTTTTTCAGCCGCATTAGTAATGTTGAAATTATTTTTCACGACTTCAACAAAGCTTTTCAGTTGATTAATGTTCATAGAGGTACCTGGGTTAATCTGCACAAATGCGCGGTTAATTATTAGTTTTTATAAATTTTTTATTCTAAATATGGGTCACAAATAAATTATCTTTAATATCTCGGTTGTGATACCCCGTCATACTGCTTTGATATAATCTTAATAAGAATAGCGATATCTATTCTATTATCCACATTTTCATCTTGACTCATCGAAAGAATAATAAAGTAAAATAAAGGGTTAATATTTTTATTTAACTATCGCCCTTTATATTATGCATAATGCTCATACAAATGCGTTAGCCTGAATCAAAAAAAGACAGAAATGACATAACATAATGTTCATAGAGGTACCTGGGTTAATCTGCACAAATGCGCGGTTTAATTATTAGTTTTATAAATTTTATTCTAAATATGGGTCACAAATAAATTATCTTTAATATCTCGGTTGTGATACCCCGTCATACTGCTTTGATATAATCTTAATAAGAATAGCGATA
>NZ_MIIZ01000644.1:0-5918 GCF_001743005.1 Shigella sp. FC1967
CTCAAAATTATCAAACTATCAGTGATGCTTTGGTTGAATTACAAGACTATCCAAGCTTAGTAGGACGCTATGCAACCGCGCTGTCACCGACAGATTTTTCTCGTGCCATCATACAATCTGCATTTTCACGTTGGGCAAGAAAAGATGCAGATGCAGCACGAGCACAGATTGATAATATTGCGCATGCACAAAAAAATGACGGCGAGTGAACGCCAGTTAATGCGTGATACTGTGGCGTGGCAATATATGCCTTATGCGACACCCGAGCAGGTTAAATGGCGTGATAGCGTTATTCAAGATACGGCATCGGATACATTACGTGAACGCCGTGTGCGCTTAGCATTAAGCCAAAACCAACCGGCTGAATTGGCATTGTGGCTAGAAAGACTTTCTCCTGAAAGTAAAAATAAGGAAGAATGGCGTTATTGGCGAGCAATAGTGTTGCAATCACAAGGTAAAAAGAGTGAAGCACAAGCCATTTTAGAAGCGCTAACACAAAATCGAGGTTTTTATCCGATGGTTGCAGCCGCCAAATTAGGTAAGCCTTATGTGATGGTGATAGATAAAGCCCCAAGTGTTTCATCAAGCATCCCTAATCAACCAGAAATACAGCGTGTTCGTGAATTAATGTATTGGCAGATGGATAACTTAGCGCGATCAGAGTGGGCAAACTATGTTGCTTCACAGCCAGCGCAAATACAGTCTGAATTAGCGCGTTATGCGTATGAGCAAAAATGGGCTGATTTAGCGGTGCAAGCCACGATAACAGGGAAAATGTGGGATCATCTAGAAGAACGCTTTCCTCTTGCTTGGAAAAATGAGTTTGAGCAATACACGAAAGATAAATCCATAGATCGTAACTATGCGATGGCTATTGCTCGTCAAGAAAGTGCGTGGGATCCTCAGGCTCGCTCTTCAGCTGGCGCAACAGGCTTAATGCAGATCATGCCCAAAACAGCAGAGTTTACGGTAAAACAAGCGGGTATTACGGGATATGTCAGTAGTGCACAGCTAACCAATCCAGTGAAAAATATTGAGATTGGTACGGCTTATCTTGACTCTGTTTATCAACGTTTTAATCAAAACCGCATTTTAGCAAGTGCTGCGTATAATGCGGGGCCTGCGCGTGTTGATCGTTGGTTATCTGATGCGAATGGTCAATTAGATGCGATCGCGTTTGTTGAAAGTATTCCTTTTGCTGAAACGCGAGGTTATGTGAAAAATGTACTCTCCTTCGCTGTTTTTTATAGCTATTTTGCGGGTGAACAGCAGCCTGTACTGACTGAAAAAGAGTGGAATAGTCAGTATTAATAGATAATCACTCGTATTTATCGATGGGGGCCTCTTTGTACATTAGCAAAGTATGTTATATTATGTACTAGTTAATGAGTGTGGCAAAAAGAGGTTCCCACGATGCAAGATCCTGCATTATCACCTGAAGAGAATGAGCACTGGCTAAGATTTGTTGAGTTATTACAACATGCTTTTGAGCAAGATGTGCAATTTCCTATTTTACAACTTTTAATGACGCCTGATGAACGTAGTGCATTGGCAACACGAGTTCGCATTGTGCAAGAGTTAATGCGAGGAAACTTAAGTCAGCGTGAGTTAAAAGAAGAGTTAGGCGTTGGTATTGCCACCATCACTAGAGGCTCTAATAGTTTAAAAACAGCGCCACATGATGTGAAATTATGGCTTGAAAAAGAGCTAATGACGAAAAGCTAGTCGCACTGTTATGATCTAAACTAGAATAATAAAAAGCCATTTAATTATTTGATTAAATGGCTTTTTTGTTTCTAATCTATCTAAAGAAACGTATCAGATTAATGATTAATCTTCTTTTTGATTGAGTTCTTTGTAGATGTCATGAGTCACGGGTACTAATGCCAGTACTAATGCTTGTTGATACACAGAAGTGCGACTAAGTAGACCATCAGTAAAATAACCAATCGCGCCGCCGCGCTGTTTAATGTTGTCAATTTTTGTTAAGAACGCCATTTCATCGCCAAGCTCACGACCTTCACGGATCCCTTTTAAGATCTGTTCTGGTAGCATAAGGCTTGCTGAACGTGACTCTCCCCGAATTTGACCATGTTCGACAACAATCCAAGCAAAGGTCATATCATCTTCAATACCCGCTTCGACGCCAACCCAAAAATCAGCTTCAGGGCGAACTTGGCGGGCAGCCATCACACGTTGACGTGCGCCAGTTCTCGTTTCTGAATTTCCGATAGGTTGCTGTGGAACACGACTATCGACATTAATATCTTCAATATCAAAGGTATCTTTACCGAATACTTGCTCAAAAGCGAGTTTTATTGCGTTGATTTTTGCTGGATTCGTAGTGGCTGCAATGACATGATACATAATGAATTAATCATCCTTTGAAAAATTAGAGCAGTATAACGGAAAAAATGTATGTTACAGGTCTATCTTGTTCGCCACGGTGAAACTGAATGGAACGTGGCGAGACGTATTCAAGGGCAATCTGATAGCCCTCTAACAGCAAATGGCGTGCGTCAAGCACAGCAAGTTGCTGAAAAAGTAAAATCAGCAGGTATTACCCACATCATCTCAAGCGATCTTGGCCGTACTCGTCAAACGGCAGAAATCATTGCACAAGCTTGTGGCTGTGAAGTGATAACTGACCCACGTTTACGTGAACTCAATATGGGCGTTCTTGAACAGCGAGAGATCGCAACATTAAATACACAAGAAGAGGCTTGGCGCAAGAGTTTGATTGATGGTACACCTGATGGACGAATTCCCCAAGGAGAATCAATGGCAGAATTAGCAAGTCGTATGCAGGCTGCGCTAAATCAATGTCTTGATTTACCCGAAAATAGCCGCCCACTCTTAGTCAGTCATGGTATTGCTTTAGGGTGTTTACTGAGCACCGTGTTGGGATTACCTGCCTATGCTGAGCGCCGTTTAAGGCTGCGTAACTGTTCCATTTCACGCGTTGATTATCAAAATAGCCCTTGGCTTGCTAATGGCTGGGTGATTGAAACGGCGGGGGATGTGAGTCATCTGACCGATATTGCACTAGATGAAGTTCAGCGCTAAAAAATAAAAGCTCTCTTTTCATATCACAAAGAGAGCTTTTTCTTATCAGGTGTGCCGTAAATCCGGGGAGGATGTTAAGCGGTTACATCTTCGCGTTTAATTGGAATGTAATACTCAAACCGTTCTATATGATCCTGTGGTTCAGTCACCATCTCATTGCTGTAACGCACATTTTTAAGATAGTATTTTTCAACGTCATAGCCTTTACGGCGCGTTAATCCCATTTTAGGTAAACAGACACCATAAATTAGGAATAAAAATTCCTGCATTGCCCCCCGTTTTGCCTCACCTTCAAAATCAAAGCGAATGTAATCGCCGCCAGCAAGAGTGACCTCATTTGCCGCATCATCCTCGACAAATGTTGCATAATCTGGCTCAACGGCGGTTGTGTAAAGTACACGTTGTTCATCTTCATGCTCATCGCTATGCTGTGCGTGGTGAAGCCCATAAACTTGATGAGGGACAGCATTTATTTTGCTCATGTAATAGTGCCAAAAAGTTTGGCGCATGTTAGAGCAGGCTTCCGCCCATTGCTCAAGTGTGTGGCTACACGTTTGCTCAATACCAATTAATTTCTTCTCAGATAGCGTTACAAATTCCCATTTAGGTAAACGCTGAGGATCTAGGGTAATGGGTGGGCAAATGCCTACCGCACACCATTCATCGGTTCGACGATAAAGTGCGGGTGTTCTATCAAACTGTTTTTTAAAAGCGCGGGTAAACGTCTGCTGAGAATCAAAACGATATTGCAAAGCAATGTCTAAAATAGGGCGGCTCGTTAAACGTAATGCAACGGCTGCACGGGATAGACGCCTTGAACGAATATAAGAACCAATCGCTTGTCCTGTAACTTCTTTAAACATGCGTTGTAGATGCCACTTGGAGTAACCTGCTTTGGTTGCGACATTATCGAGGGATAATGGCTTATCGAGGTTACTATCAAGCCAAGCGAGCAAATCACGTATGATGTTGGTTTGATCCATACATCTCCCTTAGTCATATTCGTTTGTTATTGCCGTAGATGGTAAAGAGCCTGAACATCTATAACAAGTTATATTGTTAGACAATCATAAAATATAGTCTTTTTCATCGACTAATGTACACAAATTCTTCTATCAGTTAGTAATAGATTGTTTTATTCTAGACGAAATTATTTTCTCATCTTTTCAATGGAACAAGGTAAATATGTTAAATTTCAAAAAGATGCTAGCAGTGTCTATTTTACTCCCTTTTTCTTTGATGGCAAAAGCAGAAGAAATTGGCTATGTGGATACGGTATTTAAGTTTTTTTGGCGCTAACCATAAAATTGTGATTGAAGCATTTGATGATCCTGAAGTGAAAAATGTTACATGTTATTTAAGCCGAGCAAAGACCGGGGGCATTTCAGGAAGTCTAGGTCTTGCGGAAGATACTGCTGATGCTGCTATCTCTTGTCAGCAAGTAGGGCCTATTGAACTAAGTGAAAAGGTTATTAAAGGGAAAAACAATGGCGATGTTGTTTTCCAGAAAAGAACATCACTCGTCTTTAAAAAGCTTCAAGTTGTGCGTTTTTATGATAAACAGCGCCACGCTTTGGTTTACCTGACTTACTCAGACAAAGTCATTGATGGTTCACCAAAAAATGCGATTAGTGCAGTGCCCATTATGCCGTGGAAAGAGTAACTTTTATTTACTAGAGAAATTAATAGGTTAATAAAATTAATATGAAAAAGGTTTAAATTTTTTTTAGAAAAGAAGTTGTCTTTTTTTTTCAAAATAGTCGCAGAGATCAATTTTTACCTTTTGTGATTTTATTAATCCTACTTTAGATAAAAGAAAACCCCTAAATAGTATCAGGGGTTTTTATTAGTTAAGTGCTTGATATTGGATCAAATCACTCGTCTAAATCACCACAGAAGCGATAACCTTCACCATGAATTGTTGCAATAATTTCTGGTGTATCTGGTGTAGACTCAAAATGCTTACGAATACGACGGATGGTTACGTCAACAGTACGATCATGAGGTTTCAGTTCACGACCAGTCATTTTCTTCAGTAATTCTGCACGAGTTTGAATTTTTCCTGGATTCTCGCAGAAATGTAGCATCGCACGAAATTCACTGCGTGGTAATTTATATTGTTCTCCAGCAGGGCTGATTAGTGAGCGACTGTTAATATCAAGCTCCCAACCATTGAATTTATAGCTTTCAACTAAACGACGTTCTTCTGTGCCATTAACTAAATTCATGGTACGTGACAGTAAGTTACGTGCACGAATCGTTAATTCACGAGGATTAAATGGTTTAGTAATGTAATCATCGGCACCGATTTCTAGGCCTAAGATTTTATCAACTTCATTATCACGACCCGTTAGGAACATTAATGCAACACTTGCCTGTTCACGTAATTCACGAGCAAGTAACAGCCCATTTTTACCAGGAAGGTTAATATCCATAATGACCAGATTAATATCATGATCAGATAGAACATTGTGCATTTCGTTGCCATCAGTGGCTTCGTGCACGATATACCCTTCAGCTTCGAATATGCTTTTCAGGGTATTACGAGTAACAACTTCGTCTTCAACAATCAGAATGTGCGGGGTTTGCATATTTGCTACCTAAAATTACCAAAAATAGAAAAAGGAAATCTGTGTTTAACTTCTGTGTGCGCTTGTGTGGTTATTCATTTTTTGTTATTTAGCACGTAAAAAACTAGACCCAGATTGAAATTCGATAAATAACCATCACGTTATTACAAAACTTACAATTTTTAATCGATAATGAGCGCTAAAATCAGAATGCAAAACGCCCATACGTCTATTAACAGCAATATAACACCAGTTGATATTAAATACCATCTAAAAAGCTAA
>NZ_MIIZ01000645.1:0-5868 GCF_001743005.1 Shigella sp. FC1967
GATTATATGCAGAATGCATTATCGGTTGATCACAATAATACCCATAAGCGTATTGGCGATGGTTTCTATGAACAAACGCCTAGTCCGTGATCAAATTATTCAGCTTACCGGCAATCAATATCTAGATGGGCATAATGATAACGAACAGCAATATCACGCTTTAATGGATGCGGGTATTCGTTTTAGTGAAGAGTTTGGCATTAAACCCGGTGTGACATTAACGGCTGAACAAATGGCAATGATCACAACGGATATGGTGTTATTAACCAGTAGGGAGATCACACTCGCTAATGGCTCCGTTGAAAAGGTATTAGTGCCTCAAGTTTATGCACGTGTTCTACCAGGGGATTTACAAAACAGTGGTGCATTACTTTCAGGTAGCGAAGTTATTTTAAATAACATTCCTGAGTTAAAAAAACAAAGGCACGATTTTAAGTAAAACGAGCTTACAAGCTTCAACTAATAATTTAATCAACCAAGGACTAATTAAAGGGCAAACGGTAGATTTATTTGCGTTGCAAGATATTAAAAATGAAGGCGGACAAATTGCAGGACAAAACCGCATTAATCTGCAAGCAGGTAATAACATTATTAGTACAGCAACCGTATCGGGTAATAGTACCGACCAATGGTTAAACCGTGGGGCGGCTATTTATTTAACAGAGCCAGAAGGTGAGATTGCATTAAAAGCAACGCATAATTTAACGCTGACAGCAACAGATATTCTCGCCAGTGGTGATAACAGCCAATTGGCGTTAACCGCAGGTAAAAATATTGAATTAGGCACTATTAATACGCGTCGCCAAGAGAATATTGATTGGGATAGTAATAATTATCTGCATAAAGCCAATGAAGAGGAGATTGGATCTCATCTTTATGCGGGGGATATCTCAATAACATCGGGCGAAGATCTTCATCTTACGGCAACAGATATTCAAACCACAGGCTCGCTAGGATTAACTGCAGGTAATGATATTTCGTTACAAAGTGGTTATTCCTCTATTGACCAAATCGCACACAGTGTGACGAAAGACAAATCATTTGGTTCTTCGGAAACTCGCACTACACATGCTGAAATTCATAATAAACAAGCAACGGGAACACAGCTAAAAGGAAATGAAATTTCTCTTTCTGCTGGCAATGATTTAATTGCACAGGGTGGTGAGATTATTGCGACACAAGATATCAATCTTGATGCGGGTAATCAATTATCGCTGACGACCGCAGAAGAGCTTGCTTTCCAATCTTATGAAGAAAAAATCAAAAAATCAGGCATTGGTGGTACTGGCGGTATTGGTTTTACCGTCGGAAAATCAACTTTTGAACAACTGAATAACAGTGATGCTATTACTTATAAAGGCAGTGTAATCGGCAGTACGGATGGCAATATTCGCATTAGCTCAGGGAATAATCTCACCATAGATGGCAGTGAAATGATTGCCAAAAAGGAGATATCGCTTACTGGGGATTCTGTGGATATTTCCTCTGCTGAAAATAGCTATACGGAATTAAGTCGAACCAAAAGTAAACAAAGTGGTGTGACGGTTGCCTTAAGCGGTACGGCAGGAAGTGCTATCAATGGCGCTATTGCGGGATACAAAGCCGCCAAAGAAGCTGATGATAGCCAAATTAGTACCTTACAAAGTATCAAAGCGGGGCTTTCGGGGGCTCAAGCAGTGGGAGCTGTGGCGTTAGATAATGCCCAATCAGGTACAGATAATGAAAGCACAACGTTAATTGGCGCTAATGTTTCTTATGGTAAAAGCTCGTCTGAATCAGAAACCATACACCAACGAAATATTGCTCAAGGCAGCAGTTTAAGCGCGGGTGAAAACCTCTCTATTACAGCAACAGGAAAAGAGCAAGGTGATATCACCATTACAGGCAGTGAGTTACAGGCGGGGGGTGATCTCACCCTAAGTGCCACGCGAGATATCACATTACAATCAGCACAAAACCAAGAAACAACAGACAGCAAAAACAGCAGTAAAAGCGCTTCTGTTGGTGTTGGTGTCACGGTGGGCTCGGGTGGTGTTGGCGTTAACATTAATGCGAATGGAAGTCGAGGTAAGGGATTTGAGGAGGGCGATCACACCTATTACACCAATAGCACATTAAATGCAGGGCAAACGCTCACCTTACAAAGTGGTCAAGATACGACCTTAAAAGGCGCACAAGCTCAAGGTGATAAAGTTATTGCGAAAGTGGGTGGAGATTTACACCTTGAAAGCCAGCAATCCATTGATGACTATCAGTCGAAGCAATCGAGCGAAAGTGTGGGGGGGAGTGTCAATGTGATCGGCACACCGGGAGGCTCGGCAAATATTTCGTTTAGTCGCGATAAAATGGACAGTAAATACCGCTCAGTGGAAGAACAAACGGGCTTATTTGCAGGCAATCAAGGATTTGATCTTACCGTGGGTAAACATACCCAACTTGATGGCGCGGTGATCAGCAGTAAATCTGATGCAAAAAATAATCAGCTAGATACAGGTACATTAGGCTTTAGTGATATCCATAATTACGCAGAATATAAAGTTGAGCATCAATCCGGTGGTGTAAGTACTTCTGGTGGTGTTGAAGGGAATATGCTGGCGAATATGGGACATGCATTAGCCATGGCAGGCAACCATAGTGACAGCGCTGAAAACACCACCCGATCTGCGGTATCACAAGGGACATGGACAGTGCGTGATAGCGATAATCAACAGCAAGATATTGCGCAATTAAGCCAAGATACCGACAACGCTCACAGCACGTTAACTAAAATCTTCGACAAAGAAAAAGAGCAAAATCGCCAACAAAAACAGCAATTAGTAGGCGAAATTGGGGCGCAGGTTATCGATTTGGCAACCACGGTTGATACTCTTCGTGGTACGAACCAAGCGAAAGCTGATTCAAAACTCGATAATCTTTCTGATACGGCTTACGACGATCTCTACCAAGCCCTTTCTGAAACTAAAGAGAATGTTACTGAGCGTGACGTTCAAAATTACCTTTTCCAGCAAGCATTACAGGACTATACCAACCAATCCGATTTTGGTACGGGCGGTAAATACAACCGAGCTATTCAAGCCGTTACGGCATTTACGCAAGGCATAATGGGTGGCAATATTGTCACCGCGATTGCCAATGGCTCTGCACCTTATCTTGCCAATGAAGTAAAAAACCAAATCCAAGGTAACAGTGTTGAAAGTGATATTCAGCGCACACTTGCCCACGGTTTACTCAATGCGGGTCTTGCTCTAGCAAAAGGTGAAAATGTAGCAGCACAAGCCACTGGTGCGATGACAGGGGAAACGGTGGGCATTTTATCGCATTCACTTTATGGCAAAACCCCCGAAGAATTGACTGAGTCTGAAAAGCAGAATATAAGTGCATGGGCAACGTTAGCTTCAGGGATTGCCGGCGGTTTAATTAGCGATAATAGCACAGGCGTTGCCAATGCTGCCCAAGCCGGGAAGGTTGTGGTTGAGAATAATGTCTTTAACTTGGCTGGTAGAAAACAGAAAGACATTGAATCTAGCATACAAAAACAAGTAGATGGCATTGATTTAGATTCAGTCTATGGCGATGACCAGAATAAAAAAGATGCCTATAGAAAAGGTCGGGAGCAAGGCGCTAAAGATGGCTTGAAGGATGGGATATCAGAAAGTATAGAGGGTACAATCAATACTATTCTAAACCCAATAGATGCTGTTACTGACTTAACAACAGCAGTCTGGAACTATGATAAGACTTATGATGCAATTAAAATATCCGTTACTGAATGGAATCAATTATATGAATACGCGTTAGTTAACGATCCGGAGCTTGCAGGACAGATGGTGGGATCTTTGCAAGGAAAAATGTTAGGCAATTTAGGAACCAGCGTTGTTGTATCTAGTACAACAGCAAAAACCATTCAAAAAATTGCTCAAATGGAAAGCGGTATTAAATGGTTACCCGATGCTCATGGTAAAATTCACGCAACAATAGTAAAAGGTGATGCAATAATACCTATAGATAAGATTGAATTATACTTAAGAGGCAAAGCATCCGGTGATTTGACAGCATTAAAAGCGGATTACAATGCACTTAAAGATCTGCAAGTGCAAAATCAAAAATTATTTGCTAAAGATCCTAATAATTTTGATAAATTACGAATACTAGAAAGTAAAATACATAATGTTGAAAAATCAAGAGATATGAATAAGGTGTTAAATAATGCAGGTATGCCAGACACACCTTTAAATAATTCAATTATTATCAATGAATTATTAAAATCTGCTAATGATGTAACTGCTACAAATAGAAAAACATCTATTGTTATTAATGGCTCAAAAGGAAATGTTCGAATTTATGGTACATGGACCATCCTACCAGATGGCTCGAAACGTTTATCTACGGGTTGAAGCTGGGGCTTTTAAATAATAAGTGCAACTTATGAGTGAAAAAAATAAAAATATTGAACAAATATTAGTAGGCATAAATAATTATATAACCTATGGTTATGTAGACCCAAGGTCATTTGATGATCCAGTAAATGATCTACTTGACTTATTTTATCTGAGTTAACTTCTTTTAGATAATAAAAAGGCATTTTTTTTTATTATAAAAAAAATATTGACTGATAAAAATATAAACGATGATTTCTTGAAGTCTCTCTGTCTAAATAGATTATTACTATCCGAATTTGAATGGAGTTACGCATTTGACTTTTTAAATAAAAATGCTCATCAATTAAGTATCCCTTGCCTAGAAAAAGCTTTATTTTATTTCTATTGTGCAAAAAATGATCCAGCATCACATCCAACACCAGATAGGCTCATCGAGAAACTAGTAGCTAGATACCAAGAAGTAAAAAATGATCCTAATGCAGATTTTTATCATCTAACTGAATCATTTGAAAATTTCTCGCGAGCTTATGGGGTTTAATTGTTGAGAATAATTGGTTGAGCGTGTCTGAAAAGACAGAGCTCGAGATAGCAAAAAAGACACTTAGAAATAGTACAGATCCAATAGAACGAGAGAAAGCGCAGCAGAAATATGATGCACTGCGTGAGAAGGATATCGTTAGTGATCAGAAAGTGATTGATGCATGTAATAACGGTAATGCGGCTAGTAGTGGATGTGCTCAGGCTCGTCTGGATGTGATTACCGCGAAAGGGGAATATGAAAATACGGGTAACTATAATTCCAGAGCTAGCCAACAGTATGCGGATGCCTATAGCAAGATAACAAGTCTGTTGAGTATGACTAGTGTTGATGCGCAGAATCAGAAACAGGTGCAGGATGCGATGGTGAATTATGCCATGGTGCAGCTTAGCGTCGATAAGCCCACAGCAGAGGCTTATATTAAAACCTATGATGGAATGAAAATAATTAGCGCGTCAATGACGCCGTTAATAGGTTCAGTCGCTGCGAGAAAAATAGAAACTCTAGTGAGTCAACAGAGGTTATCCAGTAATTTTTCAATTCACTCGTTACCAGATGCTCATGGTCGGGAGCATATAACTGCGGTTAAAGGCGATGCTGCTATACCTGTAGATAAGATAGAAATATGGCTTAGAGGCAAAGCAAAAGGAGATTTAGAATCGTTATTAGTAAGGCAATCAGTGTTAATAAATGAAAAACGTGATAACCAAAGAGCTTTTGCTAAAGATCCGAATAAACCAAAGGAATTGGGTAAAATCAGTACTCATATAGAAGGAATTGGGGCGATCACGAACAATGGGGAATGGATCTAGAAAAAAATAGGATTTAATGATACAAAAAGAAAATAATAAATTTATAATAGATAAATTACTTGATACTGCAAAAATGGTGACACCAGAGAATCGTTGGACATCAATAGTATTAAAAAAGTCAAAATGGTAGCAATGAATC
>NZ_MIIZ01000646.1:0-5813 GCF_001743005.1 Shigella sp. FC1967
CAAAATAACATTTTTATATTCGCGACATAACCGCCTACCCTGCTCATTTATTAACAAATTTATTGTTGCATTTATAAACAATATTCTACTTATCACTGAAATATAGATATATTCATTTCATAAAAATGAAAAGGTATTCATTAATAAATAATCATCCTTCCCTATTTTTATATTCTTGCGTCTAACTTTTAAACATAAATTAAAAGAAAAATATTTAATCTATACATATCAATGGAATAGAAGGTTAATATAATGTTTTAATTGTAAATAAAAATAACCCATTTGATTTTAATCATTTATTTCTTAGATAATAAAAAACACCGAAAAAAAAAATCATTAATATATGAACATTTAAGTATTTAGCTTTATTTTATACTTACTTTAAAATTGGAAAGTTATTTCAAAATGTTTAAAAACCTCCGAGAAAAACATAAAATATAAAAAATGTTACATTTTTAGGTTTTTCAGTTATATTTAGCATTTGAGATGGAGATCACGGTAGTTTATCCTGAAAAACACTATATTCTGCACCTCTTAAGTCTGGATATAAACTTATTAAATATTTTTTTCAAATTTTTGGAAGGGTCTAATTCTTTTGAAATTTAAAGATTTTTATATGTGGTAATTGAAGATATTGAGATAACACCAGGCACTCAATGCACTCATTTATTCATAATTAAATTTATGCTGTGATTATTTCTAAAAAGAAATACGATCACGCTCTTATTTTTATTCATTATTTTTTTACCGCGTTATTTCGGAGAGTATTATGGATACAACCAAAGCTGGTTCTATCGCATCGGGTAATACCCAAAGTGATTACAAAGCATGGCGTAAGTCAGATACAGTATGGATGTTAGGTTTGTACGGTACGGCTATCGGTGCTGGTGTTCTATTTCTACCTATTAACGCAGGAATTGGTGGTTTAATTCCTCTGTTGATCATGTTAGTACTTGCATTTCCAATGACCTTCTTTGCACACCGTGGTATGTGCCGATTTGTGTTATCAGGTAAAAACCCAGGTGAAGATATCACTGAAGTTGTTGAAGAACACTTTGGTAAAACAGCGGGTAAATTAATCACCCTACTCTATTTCTTCGCAATCTATCCTATTCTACTGGTTTATAGTGTTGCTATCACCAATACCGTAGAAAGCTTTATTGTGAACCAAATGCATATGGCTGCGCCACCTCGTGCAATTTTATCCCTGATCCTCATCGTAGGCATCATGTGTATTATTCGCTTTGGTGAACAAGCTATCGTTAAAGCAATGAGCGTATTAGTATTCCCGTTTGTTGCAATCTTGATGGTACTTGCACTGTATCTGATCCCTGAGTGGAATGGCGCAATTCTTGATACTCTCTCTTTTGATCACGCAGCAACTTCAGGTATGGGTCAAGGCCTATTAGTAACCCTATGGTTAGCTATCCCTGTTATGGTGTTCTCTTTTAATCACTCTCCAATTATCTCTGCGTTTGCTGTTGCAAAACGTGAAGAATACGGTGAAAACGCTGAGAAAAAATGTTCACGCATTTTAGCTTATGCGCATATCATGATGGTTCTCACTGTGATGTTCTTCGTGTTTAGCTGTGTCTTTAGCTTAACACCAGAAAACTTAGCTGAAGCAAAAGAACAGAACATCAGTATTCTGTCTTATCTTGCTAACCATTTTGAAGCGCCTGTTATTGCTTATATTGCACCATTTATTGCTTTCGTTGCGATTACTAAATCTTTCTTAGGTCACTACTTAGGTGCTCGTGAAGGTTTCAACGGTTTAATCATCAAATCACTGCGTGAAAAAGGTAAAACAATCGAAAAAGATCGTTTAAACAAAATCACTGCACTGTTTATGCTGGTAACAACTTGGATTGTTGCAACATTAAACCCAAGCATTTTAGGTATGATTGAAACATTAGGCGGCCCAATTATCGCAATGTTACTGTTCCTAATGCCAATGTATGCAATCCGTAAAGTCCCTGCGATGAAGAAATATGCGGGTCATATCAGCAACGTATTCGTTGTAATCATGGGTCTTATCGCAATCTCAGCAGTTTTCTATAGCTTAATTAACTCTTTCATGGGCTAATAAGACATCTAATGGCTACTTTCTCAATGGAAGTAGCATTACAGCTTTAGCTTTCAAAACTGACACTTAACACTCTAATAATCACACAGTTGCGCCTTTAAATTAATTAGGGAGGCGAATATTATGGTTAGCGTCTTTGATATTTTTAAAATTGGTATCGGCCCTTCAAGCTCACACACTGTAGGCCCTATGAAAGCAGGTAAAGAATTCGTTGATTTACTTGCTGAAAAAAATCTCCTCTCTTCAGTTTCCCGCGTTATCGTTGATGTTTATGGCTCTTTATCTTTAACAGGTAAAGGTCACGCAACTGATATTGCTATTATTATGGGACTCGCAGGAAATTTACCTGACACGGTGGACATAGATTCTATTCCCCCTTTTATTAAACAGGTAGAAACCACTGGTCGCTTAATGCTGGCAAATGGCATAAAAGAAGTCGACTTTCCGGTTGAAGGCGGTATGAATTTCCATAAAACCAATCTGCCTCTCCATGAAAATGGCATGACCATTACCGCTTATAACGGTGACCAGGTTTTATTGAAAAAAACCTATTATTCTATTGGTGGTGGTTTTATTGTTGATGAAGAACATTTTGGTCAACCAGAAGAAAATAGTGTTCAAGTTCCTTATCCTTATCAATATGCGGCTGATTTACGTCGTCATTGCAAAGAAACAGGCCTTTCTTTATCCGCATTAGTGATGCAAAACGAATTAGCATTACGTAGCAAAGAAGAAATTTCAGCTCATTTTGCAGCGGTTTGGGATGTGATGAAATCAGGTATTGAGCGTGGTGTAAATACCGAAGGCTTATTACCAGGGCCATTACGTGTACCTCGCCGTGCTTCGGCATTACGCCGTATGTTAGTCACAGAAGATAAAACGACGACCGATCCAATGACAGTTGTTGACTGGATTAATATGTTTGCTCTTGCCGTGAATGAAGAAAATGCGGCGGGTGGGCGTGTTGTCACAGCACCAACAAATGGTGCCTGTGGTATTATTCCAGCAGTATTGTCTTACTATGATAAATTTATTCGTCCTGTAAATGAAAACTCTTACACTCGCTTTTTCTTAGTTGCGGGTGTTATTGGCTCACTTTACAAAATGAATGCATCTATCTCGGGCGCTGAAGTCGGTTGCCAAGGTGAAGTCGGTGTTGCTTGCTCAATGGCAGCAGGCGCATTAACTGAGCTGCTAGGCGGTAGCCCCGAACAGGTTTGTATTGCTGCGGAAATTGCAATGGAGCATAACTTAGGACTTACCTGTGACCCAGTGGCAGGACAAGTACAAGTTCCTTGTATTGAACGTAATGCCATCGCAGCCGTACAAGCTGTAAACTCATCTCGTATGGCTTTACGCCGTGTCAGTGATCCTCGTATTTGTTTAGATAAAGTCATTGAAACAATGTACGAAACAGGTAAAGACATTAATGCTAAATATCGTGAAACCTCTCAAGGCGGATTAGCCATTAAAATTTCTTGTGACTAAACCTAAAAGTCTTCAATCCAGATATTTATGATAGTTAAGGCGCTGATCTCAGCGCCTTTTTTTGTTTATTCGCATCTATCTTGATGATCTTCTTTTTTAATACCATTTGTTTTGTATGAGATTAAATTGTCATCCTTAGTTAAAATACGTTTTTTCAAAAATACAAAGCATGACTTAATAAGAAGAACTTAAAAGAAAAATAAGGGTTAACGAACAAAAATTCATTTAGATGGCGTGATAATGAACACGTTATCTAAAGTAAATAATGATAACTTAATCAATCTATTGGTGATATTTAGATTATTGTCTAAAGTTGATAAGTAAAGATCACTAGAGACATCATTAGCGGGATAAAAGAGAACTAAAATGAAATCAGATATTCAAATCTCCCAAGAAGCACACCCCTTACCGATTCAGGATATTGCTAAAAATTTAAATATTGATCAAGATGATATTGAGTTTTATGGCAAGTACAAAGCGAAATTTAGTCACCGTATTTGGTCAAAAATTGCAACAAAAAAAACTGGGAAATTAGTTTTAGTCACAGCAATTAATCCAACACCTGCAGGTGAAGGTAAAACAACTGTCACAGTGGGATTAGGGCAAGCACTTAATCATCTTGGAAAAAATGCCATTATTGCATTGCGTGAACCCTCTTTAGGCCCTTGCTTTGGTATTAAAGGTGGGGCAACGGGTGGTGGTTATTCACAAGTCATTCCAATGGAAGATCTGAACCTTCATTTTACTGGCGATTTCCATGCTATTACCTCTGCCAATAACTTACTTGCAGCCATGCTTGATAATTCAATTTATCAGGGTAATCCGTTAAATATCGATCCTAAAAAAATCGTGTTTAAACGTTGTATGGATATGAACGATCGTGCTTTACGTCATATTGTTGTGGGATTAGGTGGTGAGAAAGACGGTATTACAAGAGAAGATAGCTTTGTTATTACCGTTGCTTCTGAAATCATGTCTATCCTTTGTTTAGCCGTAGATATTGATGATTTGAAACAACGACTTTCTCGCATTATTGTTGCCTATTCTTATCAGGGTGATCCTATTACAGCAAGCGATATACAAGCCGTCGGTGCAATGGCGAGTTTATTAAAAGATGCTATTAATCCTAATTTAGTACAAACACTCGAAAATACTCCCGCTATTATTCATGGAGGTCCCTTCGCAAATATTGCCCATGGGTGCAATAGCGTAAGAGCAACAAAACTTGCTCTTCAACTTGCTGATATTACTGTGACAGAGGCTGGTTTTGGGGCTGATTTAGGTGCTGAAAAATTCTTTGATATAAAATGCCGGATCAGTGGATTACGTCCTGATTGTGCCGTTATTGTTGTCACCACGAAAGCGCTAAAATATAACGGTGGCTTAGGTAAAGGTGAGTGGAATAATGAAGATTTAGTTGCTCTTGAAAAAGGCATTGTTAATCTTGAAAAACATATTGAAAACCTAAAAAAATATGGTTTACCTGTCATTGTTTCTCTTAATGCTTATATCACAGATAGTCTTGCAGAACACCAGTTTATCGAACAATTTTGCCAAGATAGAGGTTGTCGCTTCGCGATTACAAAAGTATGGGAAAAAGGGGGCGAAGGTGGTATTGAGTTGGCTAAACAAGTGATTGATACACTTGAAAATGAACCGAGTCAATTTCAATTAATTTATCCTGATGATGCCTCACTGAGTCAAAAAATTGATATTGTTGCCAAAGAAATTTATGGTGCTGATGGTGTGACTTACAGCCAAAAGGCTCGTAATATGTTGAAAAAAATAGAAAGTATGGGGTTTGCTCATTTCCCTGTTTGCATGGCAAAAACGCAATACTCACTCTCAGATGATCCCACCTTATTAGGTCGCCCGACTCACTTTACAATCAACGTCCGTGAAGTGTATGTTTCTGCTGGCGCAGGCTTTGTTGTCGCCTTAACGGGCTCTATCACAACAATGCCAGGGTTACCTAAAATCCCCGCGGCTATCGCTGTTAACGTTGATAATCAAGGAAAAATCGATGGGCTTACTTAAGTTGTGACTGCTCCCCACCGTAAACGGCGAGGCTTCCCACTTCTCAGACCGCAACCCTCTGTACGACGGATTTACGCTGGTCTCCATGGGCTGAAAACGACGAGTCCCGCCGCGTGTAATTCCAATATGCCCTTGTGTCGGATATTGATTGCCGCATTGATATCTCGGTCATGTTCAACTCCACATTCAGGGCATTGCCAGA
>NZ_MIIZ01000647.1:0-5796 GCF_001743005.1 Shigella sp. FC1967
CTGGAAAATAGGTTTATTATCGTGTTTTTCATTTACGTGACCAAATAAAAATGGGCAATCCGCAAAGTTAACAAAATAGGCACTAACGCAACATACTGGATTTGGCTTGCATACAAAATAAAGAGACAGAAAATAACACCTAATACACCACTTAATAATGCTAATTGTCTTCCTGTTTTAGCGTATTGATCATATTGGCGATTAATACAAATCTTGGTGATATAAAGTGTTGTCGTAATATAAGCGGGAACAACCATTAACGCGCTAATGTTATACATTGTATTCCAGGCATTATTAGAAAAGTAGACTAATAGCATTGCCGCCTGCATAACAATACTACTTACCCACAACGATGTATTTGCCGCTTGATTTTTATTCGTACGAGCAAAGACCTTAGGAAATGCGCCCTTTTGACCTGCAACCATTGGGATTTCAGCACATAACATTGTCCATGCTAACCACCCCGCTAATACAGAAATAATCAACCCAACATTCATTAGCCAATCGCCCCAATTTCCAACAACTTTAGCCAATACACCTGCCGTAGAGGGGTTACTTAATTGCGCTAATTGACTTTGTGGCATAACACCAAAGGGTAATACTGATAATAAAATATAAATAATTAATGCTAATAAAAATCCTAATAAAGTGGCTTTACCCACATCTTTCTTATTTTTTGCTCTACCCGATAAAACAACAGCCCCTTCCACACCAATAAATGACCATAATGTTACCGTCATTGGTGCCAAGATTTGTGACATTAACGAGACAGGCTCTGACTTATTACCGACAGTACTCATGATTTGAGGAGATGTTCCCCAAAAATTACTAAATAATTGGTAATAATCAATAAGTACACCAAGCACAATAACAAATAAAATCAATGGCACTAATTTAGCAAGGGTTCCGAGTGTATTAACGAAGCCCGCAACTTTTGTTCCTGATAACACTAAAAAGTTATAGCCCCAAATTAAAATAGAACCACAGATAATCGAATTTAAATTATTACCGTCAGTAAAGACACCAGGGAAAAACTGATCAAATGCATCCATCAAGATAACGGCAAATGCCACGTTACCAAATGCAGTCATTAACCAATAACCCCAAGCCACATTAAATCCAATAAAAGAACCAAAACCCTCTTGTGCATACATATATACGCCTGCCTGAAGATCGGGTCTTAAATCCGATAACAAGCGAAATGCATTAGCAATAAAATAAACGCCAATACCCGCAATAATCCATGCAATAAGCACAGGACCTATTGCTGAACTTGCTGCGGTATTTTGTGGCAAGCTAAACACGCCACCACCTAACATTGAACCTACAACAATTGCAATAAGTGCCAATAAGCCCAATTTTGCACCACTACCTCCCGTTGTATTAGTGGTGTTGCTTGATGATGTTATTTCAGATTTGTTCGCCATAAAAAACCTCTTATCTCCAGATAATCCTATCTGGCACTTTAATCAGTGCCAGATATTTTGATAAAATTGTTATCTCGTTATTGATTATTGACGGCCTTTCTTAATAGCAGAAACATGGCGTTTAAATTTTATATGTGAAGGTAACACTTTCGCTTCGCGTTCATCTTCAACAATAGCTCTAACCCAAAAATCTCCGTTTTCATCTACATTAATTCCCTGAATTTCATGCTCAAATCCTGGAAATTCTTTATCAAAATTCTGTAATGCTTTAAGGTAACCAATAATACCTTGATCCCCTTTAGGTAGGCGTTCACCCGGCATAAGTACAGGAATTCCTGGTGGGTAAGGAACTAACATAGTCGCAGAAATACGGCCTGAAAAATCATCAAGAGGGATATGCTCAGCTTTATAACGAACCACTTTTTGGTAAGCATCAGCGGGGGACATTACAGGTGTAGGGTCGGTATTTACCGCCTCACTAATATGTTTCATTAAATCCAACTCATCCATCTTATTGTGCATAGTTTGGCAAAGTTGTTTTAATGTCATTTTTGCATATTTAGGAGACGCGTCTTTCAGTGATGGGATTGCCTCTGTCGCTAACGCATTTGAATCATAGAGTTTTTTAAAGGTGAGTAAACTTTCTAATAGTGTTCCCCATTTTCCTTTTGTCACGCCAACAGAGAACAGAATTAAAATGGTGTAATCTCCTGTTCTTGCGATCTCAATACGCCGATCATCTAAAAATTTCGTGATGATATAACCAGGAATACCCATTTTTTGGTATTTGCCATCCGCGGTGATCCCAGGGCAAGTTATTGTGACTTTCACGGGATCTAGCATACTGTCGCTATCGGCAATATCTTCATCAGAAAAACCATGCCATTTATCACCCACTTTTAATGTCCAGCAATCTGGCTCTTGGCTTAACAGATTAAGAGGTGCTTGCTCAAAACTGTGGCTTTCACCTGTTTTCGGATCACGTACTTGGGTCGGTTGTAGTACATCAAAGAACCACTCTGATTCACCATTCTGTTCTTTTAATTGACGTTTGACAGAAACAACCGCCTTACGAAAACCAATGGCTTCTTCTATCGATTCCTGTACTAAAGATGGACCTGATTCACCTTTCATCATACCCACAGCAACATCAATAGAAGCAATAATTGGGTAATAAGGCGATGTTGTGCCATGCATCATAAATGAGTCATTAAAATCATCAAAATTTAAAGGCGCACGATCACTTTTCTTCACATGGATCATCGATGCCATAGAGAGTGATGGCAACATTTTATGTGTTGATTGCACCGCAAAAATGGTAGGACGGTTTGGCATATCCTCAGCAACATCCATCGCAAAACGATTTTTATACAGAGGATGAAAACGCGCATAAGCATACCATGCTTCATCAAAATGAATACGGGGTACACTGGCGGCTAAATTTTTTACGACATCATTGACGTTGTAACAAAAACCATCATAAGTGCAGTTGGTAACCACGGCATAAGTAGGCTCCGTACTAACGGCACCTTCTGCTAGCGGGCTCTCTTTTATTAGTTGACGAATACTTGCCTGTGATAATCGTTTGGTTGGAATAGGGCCAATTAATCCGTATCCATTACGTGTTGGTTTCAAATAAACAGGGCGTCCTTGTGAAAGCGTCAAACCATGATTAAGCGATTTATGGCAGTTTCTATCAACGACTACGATTTCATTAGCACCTACAGCACCTTGAGCAACAATACGATTAGAGCCTGATGAGCCAGACACACCATAAAATGTCCAATCAGCACCAAATAGCTCTGCGGCAATTTCTTCTGATGTTTTTGATGGCCCAGCATGAATAAGATAGTCACCCATTTCAGCCGTCGCGACACCAATATCCGCCCGCATCATATTTTCACCAAAGAAGTTAATAAACTCGATGCCAATAGGATGTTTTAAATATGCCATACCGCCCATATGCCCGGGGCAATCCCAGTAATAATCACCATCCTCAGTGAAATTTTTTAATGTTTTAAAATAAGGTGGTAAAAGACTTTCTGCATAGCGATGAATTAATGTATAAATGCGATTCGCCGTAAATGTAGCTGTTTCTGAGTAAAGATAGATATATTCGCTAACTTCTTTAAGAATATTGATAGAGACATTATCTGTAATATTTTCTTCGGAGATTAATAATATCGGTGTATCTGAATTTCTCTGTCTGAATAATGAAATAAAACCTTCGGCTTCTATATTCATTTTGGGATTATTTTTATCCCAAAAAATACCAACGGCACTATATTTCGGGCTTTCTTTTATATATTTAATACCATGATCAATATTATCTGCAATTTGAGCTACAAATCCACGTTCAGCAATTGCTTTTTGTAAAGATGTTAATGCCTGTTTAGCGGGGCTATCTTCTTTTAGCCCAGATGAAGAGACAAATAATACATTATGATTAAATTTCACGGACACCTCCATAGGTATCAAATACCTATATTTATTAGGTTTACATTACATTACTCATTTGCTTCACAAAAAATCAGTTGTCATTTCACAATGATCAAATTAAAATTTAATAAAATCATTCAAATATAAAATAATAGTTAATATGTCCAGCATGATAATAAAAATAAAGAACGCACGTTCTGTGGGCGTAAATATCACTTTTTTCTCTTGATATCGAGACCACACAAAGAGGGGGATCCCCAAAGTCAGTAAAATAGGAACCATTACTAAATACTTTATTTCACAGGCATAAAACATAAATAGACAAAAGGCTAACCCAATAAAACCACTAATCAAGGCTGAGATTTTTCCTTTATCTGCATATTTAGAAAAATCGCCTGATAAGCAAAGTTGTAATAAATATGCTGAGGAAGTTAAATAAGCGGGTAAAACCATTAATGCGGAAATGGCTAACATTGTTAACCAAGCATTGTTGGAGAAATAAACAACAAAGACGACTAACTGCATAAATAGGCTACTGACCCAAAGTGATACGCTAGCAGCGCCATTATCATTTTTAGTGGCAAAGGCTTTCGGGAAAGTTCCGTTCTGAGCTGCGGCCATAGGAATTTCAGCACAAATCATTGTCCACGCTAACCAACTGGTTAATACGGAAACCAAAACGCCAATATTAATTAACCATTCACCCCAATCTCCTGACACTGTTTTTAATATTCCTGCCGTAGAGGGCGTGGGGATCATGCTTAATGTTTTTTGAGATAAAACACCAAAAGGTAATATTGAAATAAAAATACAAATAATCAGTGAGACAATAAAGCCGATCAACGTGGCTTTCCCCACATCTTTCTTATTTCGAGCGCGTCCAGATAACGCAACAGCGCCTTCTACACCGATAAAACACCATAAAGCAACATCGAGTGGCGCTAATATTTGTTCTGAAATAGAACCCAGATTATCAGCCGGTATAGAGGCAGAATTTCCCCAAAAATTATTGGTGAGTTCTTCATAATTAAGAAAATAAACGAGAATAAAAACAAAAATACTTAAAGGAATTAACTTAGCAAATGTCCCGATAATATTAATTGCGCCCGCTAACTTTGTACCGGATAAAACCAGGTAATTAAATCCCCAAATGAGAATAGAGGCACCAATAATAGAAGGAATATTATTTCCTCCCTTAAAATCACCAGGTAAAAAATAATTTAAAGTATCCATAACCATAATAGCAAAAGCAACATTACTAAATATGGTCATTAACCAATAGCCCCACGCCACAATAAAAGCGACAAAAGATCCAAATCCTTCACGAGCATACATATAAATACCCGCTTGGAGATCTGGACGAACGTCAGATAGCACCATAAAAATACGAGCAATAAAATACATGCCAAAACCACAAATAAGCCAAGCAACAATAACTGGACCTACTTCCGAGGTTGCAGCCATATTTTGTGGTAGACCATCAACACCACTGCCTATCATTGAACTAATGACGATAGCAACAAGTGCAAGCAAGCCTATTTTTTGGCTTGCATTGTTATTAGAAGCGCCCTTTGACATATTATTATTAACCCTATTGCAACAATAATTTTATTAAAACTATTAGTTAATTTTTAATTATAGTTAAATATAAAAATGACACAGGTTTTTATCCTATATATCACTGTAATAATGATGTGCATAACCTATTTAAGATGAACAATCGTATACTCTGTGCTATTATTTAATCATCTTGTGATGAAAATAACAAACAAAACAACTAAAAATAAGATATAAGTCAAAAAAAACAACTAATACAAGAATAATTATAATTTATTCATTCATTGTGTTAGATATAAAAACCAATTATTATTAATCTTATTAAGATTATTATAATTGTATATTTAAACCTTTATAAAAAATACACTATATA
>NZ_MIIZ01000648.1:0-5753 GCF_001743005.1 Shigella sp. FC1967
AAAAAGAACCTTCACGCCATGGTTTAAAATCAGCGTTAGTGTCTCTTGAAGGTGCGGATGCACAGGCTATCGCACAACAATGGGCAGGATCTATACAATGGCAATGTGCAAGCACGTTACGACCACGACATAAGCGTAAAAACTGGTTTATTGGTGTTGCTTGTTTTGAACAACCTGATGAAATTAATGACAAAGAAATTGTCTTTGAAACCATGCGTTCAAATGGCCCTGGAGGTCAGCATGTTAACAAAACCGAATCAGCTGTCAGAGCAACGCATATTGCCACAGGCATTAGTGTAAAAGTGCAATCTGAACGTAGCCAGCACGCGAATAAAAAACTCGCTAAGCAACTTATTGCATGGCATTTAGAGGCTTATATGATGAAACAACATGCTTCATTAAATAGCCAACGCCATATTGCCCATCACCGAGTTATTCGTGGTGATGCCACACTCTGTTTTAGTGGTAGCGACTTTGTGCTTATAAACAAATAATGTAATTAATCTAATAAAAGCAAAGCCACGATCTTTCATCGTGGCTTTTTTAGGACAAAAGCACCCTACAATAAGATTTTTTAAATTAAAAAATCCATAAGCGTATAATGAGTTTTAATAAATAAATCTTACAGTTAATACCGTTATTTTATTTAATTAATCTTATTTGTTTTAATAAGATCACACTTATTTAAATATAAACGTTATTGATACTGATTAATTAAGCTTGTGCGGGTGTGTTTTTCATTTTAACCGTAAACGTCACAACAGCAGAGGCGACTAATGCAATTATCATAAACATAAATGCACTGTCATAACTACCGCCACTGGCTTTGATTAAGAACCCCATAACCGGTGCGGAAACAACACCCGCCATTTGACCGCCGAAATTAACAATCCCTGAAGCACGTCCCATAATTTTATTTGGGATAGTATCCATTAAAATACCCCAAAACATTGCCATAGCGAAAAACATAAATAGTGCGGAAATACACTGATATACAACAGCCATATCAGCACTTTCAACGGTATATGTCATATATAAGAAGCCTGCTGCAATCACTGCGGTGATCATATATAACCATTTACGCTGTGATTTACATTTATCAGAAACATAGCCCCCTAATAATGTACCACCCGCACCAAATAAGAATGGAATAGCCGCCATTACACCTGTTTTCGCCAAAGAGAATTCACGAACAGTAATTAAATAACTGGGTAACCATGTTGAGAATCCCCAAAAGGTAATATCAAACAGAAACCAAATTGCTGCCATTTGCCACAATACGGGCATTTTTAAAACATCTTTAAAAGGCACTGCTTCAGCGGGTTTATCCGATAATGTGCCATCTGCGGCTAACTCATCGAGATCTTGTTGAGTAATACTTGGGTGATCTTTAGGATTATCACGCGTGAAGAAATAAATACCGGCTGCAATTAATAGACCAGGAATACCTAAAACAATAAACACCATATGCCAGCCAAAAGCACCGATAATACTCGCCGCAACAATAACCGCTAATGCTGGTCCTAAGGTATTTACGGTTGATTGAATTGCTGTTGCACGACCACGCTCTTTCGATGGGAAATACGTTGAGATCATTTTCCAAGAAGCGGATGGGAAACAGCCTTCACCAATACCAAATAAGAAGCGCACCGCTAACATTAACGGTAATGTAAATACCATCCCCGTTAAGCTGGTGAAAACTGACCACCATGCAATCCCGATAGCCATAATTTTACGAGCACCAAAGCGGTCAGCTAAAAACCCCCCCGGTATTTGGAATGCGGCATAACCGACAAAGAACGCACTGATTATTAAGCCTTGTTGTGTGGTATCAAGATTAAGATCACGCCCAATAAAAGGTAATGAAACACTCATTACCATTCTATCTAAGAATGAAAGTAACCAAGCTAACCAAATTAAGGATAAAACGGTGTAACGAGCTTTCCATGTTTTTTTCTGTTGAAGGTCTGGAATAATATTTGAACTCATTTTCCTGTTCCTCAGGTAAGGGAAAACCATCACGTTGAAGAACAACCGTGATAAACAGAGATAAGATTTAACGTTTAAGAGCGTTATTGTGTGGTTATGCTCTTAAAACATGGCCACTACAGGCGTAACTTTCGATCCCATTAACTAATGCGATACGGCCATTAACCATCACTAAATCGATCCCTTCGGGATATTGGTTTGGTTCAACAAACGTGCCTTTATCAATAATGGTTTCAGGGTCAAACATCACAATATCTGCGGCATATCCCTCTTTAATTAATCCTCTGTCCGTTAATCGAAGAACTTCAGCAGGTTTACCTGTCATTTTGCGGATAGCTTGTTCCCATGTAAGGCATTTTTCTTCTCTGACGTATTTCCCTAAAACACGAGGGAATGCACCAAATACACGGGGATGAGGCTTACCGGCTCCCATTAATCCATCAGTACATACGTTTTGTTCGGGGCGACATAAGAATTTGATAACGTGTTCTTCTGTGCCATAAAAATCCACCATTCCTACTGCATTTTCTTCTTCATATAGCAGGTCGAAGGTTGCGTTATACGGATCTTTACCTCTTAATTTGCCTAGCTCTACAAGACTAAGACCAACGGCATCTTGGTTTTTTTCTGTTTTAGAGCTCGTCACATAAATATTTTCTAACCCCGCAAAATCAATAAAGTTATCCCAACCTGGAATGCCTTTTTCGATATCTTCAATCATCTTTTTACGCAGCTCAGGAGAAGCTAAGCGTTCTAATAATTTCTCTGTACCTCCTGCGTGAACCCAAGGCGGTAAAATCACCCCAAGCATGGTGCTGCCTGCGACATACGGATATTGGTCAAAAGAGATACGAATGCCCTCTTTCTGTGCTTGCTCTAACATACCTAGCATTTCATCGATTAATCCCCAGTTTTTCTTACCGCAAACCTTCATATGGGAAATATGCAACCAAACACCCGATGCTTTAGCAATATCAATAAGTTCTTGAGTTGATTCAATAATATCGTCGGCTTCACTACGCTGGTGAACAACAAAAATACCATTATGTTTTGCAGTGACCTTACAAAGTTCGATCATTTCAGCGGTATCACCAAAGGCACAAGGCATATAAATCAGTCCTGTTGATAAGCCAAATGCCCCTGCTTTTAACTCACGCTCTAAGATCTCACACATCTTGGCGACATCTTCACGAGTAGACGGATTACCTTCTAATCCCATCGCTTCCATCCGAATGTTGCCATGAGGAACAAGGTAAGCAAGATTCGTTGCAGAGCCTCTCGCTTCTAACATACCTAAGTAACCTTCGGTATTTTTAAAATGCCAATCAATGCGGTCAGAATCACCATCTAACCCCGCAATATTTTTACGCCATGCTGAGATATATTGTTCTGGTAATGGCGCTAACGCGACACCATCTTGCCCTAACAATTCAGTGGTGATCCCTTGACGGATTTTGGCGGATAAAGCGGGATTTAACAGAGCAGAAAGATCAGAGTGAGTGTGAGTATCAATAAAACCGGGACAAACTATTTTTCCTGTGGCATCAATAATCTGATCATTCACTTTCGCCTCAAACTGACCGATTTTTATTATTTTACCTTCATTAACCACAACATCAGCTTGAAATGCACTTGCCCCTGTTCCATCAATAACAGTGGCGTTTTTAAATATTGTTTTCATTCTGTTATTTCTCCAAAGAGCATCTGACAGTTTCACCAGATACTCTTCTAGTAAGGATTTATTTCGTAAGACTTAAAGGTGATAAAGGCTGTTCATAATGCTGTAATAACCACTCGCAGCACCTTTTAACTGTTCAATTTCAATATATTCATCAATGGTGTGTGCTAAGTTTTCGCGAGATGGGCCAAAACCAATGGTTTTAATACCCGCTTCACCGGCATAGTGGCTACCGTTAGTACAGAAAGAGTATTGTGTGACCGTCGGTTTAAAGCCGGACTCATGCAGCCCTTTTAAAACGCTTTGTACATAAGGATCACTCTCTTCTAATACCCACCCAGGGAAGAAGCGCTCACCTTCAATAGTGGCGCCGGTGTAACATTTTTCAGTGCCGTAGGCATAAGAAACTTTAGCTTTAAAATCAGCATCTTGAGAGGCGAGTTCATCAATAGCTTTTTGTAATGGTGCGAGCACGGCTTCTTTCGTTTCACCCACTAATAAACGGCGATCATAAGTAGCACGACAATATTCAGGCACAACCGAAGCGCCCGGATAAGGTGATGATTTAATATCTGTGAGTTCTAAGATCCCTTTTCCTAAGACGGGATGAACTGAGGGGGTTAAGGTTCTGATCTTCTCGATCAGTTTTGCCATTTTATAAACAGAGTTGATCCCGGCATCTGGATTGGCGGAGTGAGCAGGTTTACCAAAGGTTTCAACAACAATTTCAGCACGACCACGTTGTCCAATTTTGAGGTTTAATTCGGAAGCTTCCCCAATCACGACATAGTCTGGTTTATAGCGCTCAGAAACGAGTCTTGCGGCAACACCTTCAAAACACTCTTCATGCACAATACAAGAGACATAAATACGACCAGCAAAGTTACGCTGATTATCTTGACCATAAAAACCGATCGCTGAAATCATCGCAGCAACGGCGCCTTTCATATCACTGGTGCCACGACCATAAATCTTGCCGTCTTTTATTTCTCCGCCATAAGGCTTTTCTTTCCAGTCACGCTCACTAACCGGCACAGTGTCGATATGACCATCAAAAATAAGGGTTTTCCCTGGATGTTGACCTATAATTCCACCAATAATATTGCCGTATTTATCAATATGAATATCGTCAAAATCATAGTTTTTCATCATCTCTTCTATGACTTTAACAACATTACCTTCTTCACCTGAATAGCTTTTTTGTTGGATTAATAATTGGCAATTCTTAATAACTTGATCAAATCGGTTTGCTGATAACATACTGTTCACTCCAAAAGACTTATTTGTTTTTTAAAATTGTTTGAAGCTAGGTAACTCGCCATCCCACACGATATCGCGATAACGTTCAGGATCGGTGTCACCTTCAGTGCTTATCACAAGCACTCTTGCATTTTCATCTAATCCCAGTTCTTCCTTCGCACTGTGATAAACAGGTGATTGCATCAAAATAGAGAGCAAGCCTGTTGTCACGGCACCAGATTCACCAGAAATGATGTGCGGATCACCGGGTAAAGGATTCCCTAAAATCCGCATTCCCCTCGTTGCGACGGCATCAGGGCAAGAGAAAAATGCCGCTGAATAATCACGTAATAAATTCCACCCAATACTATTGGCTTCACCACAAGCCAGCCCTGCCATAACGGTTTGTAAATCCCCACCAACAGGCGTTGCATCCGCTTTTCCTGATACCGCAGATTGATATAAACAGTCGGCAATACGCGCTTCAGCCACAATCACTTTGGGTGCTTGTTTGCCATAAGCGGCGGTAACCATGCCTTGTACCATACCCGCAAAAGAGCCCACTCCGGCTTGCACAAAAATATGCGTTGGGGGGACTTCATGTAATTGCGCAAGAGATTCCAGCATTAACGTGCCATAGCCCTGCATGATCCAAAGAGGGATCTCTTCATAGCCATCCCATGCCGTGTCTTGAACCACAATCCAGCCATATTTTTCAGCCATTTCAGCCGTCATTCTCACGGCATCGTCATAGTTCATATCAACGATTTCAGCGACTGCACCTTCACGCAAGATGGCATCTAAACGTTCTTGTGACGATCCTTTTGGCATATAGACCACGGCTTTT
>NZ_MIIZ01000649.1:0-5734 GCF_001743005.1 Shigella sp. FC1967
TATGGGTAAAGCGCGATATCAAATGGCCGTGATCAGAGCAAATATTAATGGATTAGATGGACAATTACGGGTTAATGAAAAGCCCTCAGCAAAATATTTTCACCAAACCGCAGAATATATTGAAATAACGCGTGAAGAGATCCACCGTTGGTCAGATACAGAAAAACTGACCTTAGAAGGACGAGAATTAGCGGATGATATGACAAAGCGTTTTGATGAATTGCTTGATATCTTCACTGGTGCACTAGATAGACTACGTAAAGGTGAGCTAACAACACACTCCGCCAGTGCTAAAATGGATGAACTAAATGATATTACTATGCAATATTATGCCGTTGCTAATAGTATTGAGAATAGCTACATCGATATTGCAAAAACATCTCAAGAACGTTTTAATACTGGTATCAATCACGACAAGCATTCTTGTTATTCTTTTATTTATTATTATATTGCGTTGGTTCTCCCATACTTTTATTGGCAATATCAGAATATTAATCAATATCTTTAGTAAAATGAGCCAAGGCGATTTAAGTATGCGTGTAGATAATCATGGTACTAATGAATTTGGTCAGTTATTCAACGAAATGAATAAGATGAAGAATTCATTAAGTCATATGATTTCTTCCGTGAAAAATGCGGTTAATACCATCAGCGTGAGTGCAAGCGAGATAGCGACAGGAAATACCGATTTATCTTCCCGTACTGAAGAGCAGGCTAGTGCATTGCAAGAAACTGTTGCGAGCATGGAGCAAATTAAAACAACAGTTGAGAAAAATGCAGATAATTCACGTGAAGCAAGCAAACTCGCACTAACAGCAACGGCATCTGCCCAAAATGGCGAAAATGTGATGGATAGTGTGATCGAGACGATGTCCTCCATCTCTGAAAGTGCGAAGAAAATTGCAGATATCAATGACATTATTAATAGCATTGCCAATCAAACGAATATTTTGTCATTGAATGCCGCTGTTGAAGCCGCGAGAGCTGGTGAGCAAGGTAGAGGATTTACTGTTGTGGCATCTGAAGTGCGTAGTTTAGCCAGCCGTAGTGCGGAAGCTGCGAAAGAGATCAATGAGTTGATTACACATTCTGTTAATAAAGTGCATATTGGTTCGCAGCAGGTTGCTCAAGCTGGGCGTTCAATGTCAGAGATCGTTACAACCATCAATCAGGTAAATGACTTTATGCAACAGATTGCACTTGCTTCTAATGAGCAAAGCATGGGGATTAACCAAATCGCGTTGGCGGTCAGTGAAATGGATACTGTTACTCAGCAAAATGCCGCATTGGTTGAGGAATCAGCGGCTATAACAGCGAATATGGATGATGAAGCTCATCAATTAGCTAAATTGGTTTCACAATTTAAAGTCGATGAAGAGAAAAAGACTCGTTCACACTTTGAACCTACGAAATCAATAGAACTTATTGATAATCAATAAAAAATAAGTATCATATCGATAATACGTAAAATAAACCCCCTTGCTAATCTATGGTGAAGGGGGGTTTTTTATTACATTTATTCTTAATGCTTAAAACTACGCTTTGACCTGATTAACACACTCATTACCTGAGGCCACATCTTTAATATTATGCAGCGTTGTTTCACTAATACTAATTAATGCTTCTTCTGTTAGGAAGGCTTGGTGTCCAGTGAACAACACGTTGTGACAAGAAGAAAGTCGACGGAAAACATCATCTTGAATAACGTCATTTGATTTATCTTCAAAGAAAAGATCGCGTTCATTTTCATAGACGTCCATTCCTAGTGCACCAATTTTGCCTTGTTTTAGTGCATTAATGGCAGCCGCAGAATCAATTAAAGCGCCTCGACTGGTGTTAATAATCATCACACCATTTTTCATTTGTGCAAAAGCAGTTTCATTTAATAGATGATGGTTATCTGCGGTTAATGGGCAGTGTAACGAAATCACGTTAGAGTTTGCATAGAGTGTTGGTAGATCGACATATTCAGCACCTAAATCAAGTACGGCTTGATTTGGATAAGGATCATAAGCAAGTAACTTCATGCCAAAGCCTTTTAATATGCGTAATGTCGCTAATCCTATTTTACCTGTACCGATAATCCCAGCAGTACGATTATGCATATTAAAGCCAGTTAAGCCTTCTAATGAGAAGTTAGCATCACGAGTACGTTGATAAGCTCTGTGTATACGACGATTAAGTGAGAGCATCATACCAACAGCATGTTCTGCAATAGCCTCTGGCGAGTAAGCTGGAACACGGACAACAGTTATACCTAATTCAGCCGCAGCTTTTAAGTCGACGTTATTGAATCCTGCACAACGTAATGCAAGGATACGGATATTAAGACCAGCAAGCTCTTGTAAAACCGCACGATTTGCATCGTCATTGACGAAAATACAAACAGCATCAGCGCCAACGGCATTTTTTGCGGTTTGTTCTGTCAAATTAAAATCGAAATATTCAATATCATAATGATATCCATTATGTTGATTAACCCATTCCATGTGCTTACGATCATAATGTTTAGTACTATAGGAAACGATTTTCATCCAGTCTTCTCTACTCTCGATTAAATTTTTATTCAGAGGCTGGAAAAACAAGAATTATCCAGCCCCAATATGAAAGAAATTAATACTATCATTATAAACAATTTAACGAGGTAAGTGGATGATTCAGGTTTGTTTAAAAGGAATATGATGTGTTGTTAAGAAAAACAATCAAATGGACAGGGACGATACTACTAGGCGTCGGTCTAATAGGCACTGCTTTATGGGTGTCTATTCCTCGTTGGCTACCTGCTGTTGCCCATTATTACTTACCTGAAGGTGTATTACTTTCTGTATCTCAGCCCAAGTTACAGCGTATGGGGATTTCAATTGAACACATCGCATTAAAGACAGAGAATTGCACTTTAGCTAATCTTGATAACTTCGTTTTTTCTTATCACAAAGCGCAGATTGATAAACTTCAATTTAACAGCCAACAACTTGCCATTGATGAACAATGTTTTTCAATGATGCCTACAAGTAAGCAAGAAGAAACAGCAACGGTTCCTCTTGAGATAAATTCATTACTAACTTCAATACCTCATTTATCTGTCAATATCGACAATGTGCTTTTTTAAAGAAAATGTTCGCTACCAAGGTGCATTACAATTAAAAACACAAAACAATGGGCGATTAATCACTTACCAAGGAAAAAATGCCCAACTCGGTCTTTTTATTAGAGATAACCAGTGGCTAGATATTAAACAGCTTAAAGTGAATTTACCTGATGATAATAATATTGAACTTGCCGCTGAAATAGCACTTCCTTTAAATATCGCGTCATTACCTGAAAAAGGAACAATTAATGCCACGTTATTAGCTTCTCATTACCCCCATCCTTTAGTTTTTATTCTGGAATGGATAGGGCAATCTGGCACTATTTCAATTGCTGAACAAGGTGGGGGGCATGCATTAGCTTTATTGCCGTGGACTGTAACACCTGAAAATATTGCCATTGAGCAAGGGCGTTGGGAATGGTTTGGCGTAGATCAACCGTTGCGAGGCGGTGTAAATATTAATATTGGCCAATGGCAAAAAGGTTTGGCTGATTTAAGATTAACAGCACGATTAAATGTGATGACAGAAGGTAAAGCAGGGAAAGGAAATTTAGTCTTATCGATCCCTGAAACGGCAGTAAATTGGTTAGATGCTGAAATTCCTATTCAAATCACGGGTGTTGTTAATAAAGAATTAATGCAAGCCAGTGCACAATTACCTGTTAAAGTCACTGGCATGCTGACAGATCCTACTATTGAATTTCAATCTGGATCTTTATTTCGTTTTAAAGGGCCCGTCACTGAAACACTGACTATCACAGATGCGCGTTTACCTTTAGCTGGGACGACACTTTCATCAAAAGGTTTTAATGGGCGTTTAAATGCGATAGTCGTTGCCCAAGATAGTATTTGGGGTGATTACCGCATTCATTTTCAAGGTAAAGCGATTGATTTTTTACCTGATAATGGGACTTGGCAATGGCGCTATTGGGGGGATGGAAATTTACTCCCATTAAAAGCGCGTTGGGATATTGCAGGAACAGGTTATTGGGCTGATAAAGTAGTGAGTTTTGAAAAACTCACTACAGGTTTTGATGTTTTAAAATATCAAAATACAACGATGACGGCGCCTCGATTATCGTTAGAAAGCCCGTTTCGTTGGATAAGAGATGAGCAAAATCCCGTATTTAATGGAAAGTTAAAATTAACGAGTCAGCGTATTGATTTTCCTGAGGGCGGTTTTTTAGATAGAGCCGACTTTATTGCCACAGTTAATGGTGATTCTCCTTTTAACTTTAATGTAAAAGGAGAATTAAGTGCGAAGCCAACTATAGGACCTATTGCAATAAATACGCGGTGGGATGGTGCAAGATTAAGAGGGCAGATGCGTTGGCCTTCTCAACCCATCAATGTCTTTCAATCACTTATTCCAGCAGATTTAGGAATGACTCTTGATAAAGGGGAATTATATACGCAAGCTGATTTCTCTATTGCGCCAGGACAAGGATTGATGGCTGGTGGACACCTTGTTGTTAAGCAAGGTGGTATGTGGCTTAAAGATGGTGTTCTAGAAGGTTTAGATTTTATCTTGCCTTGGCGTTTAAACGGGGATGAGTGGCAATTAGGGGTTAAGCAACCTGTCCAGTTACGGATAAAACGTGTTAACAATCTTTTTGAAATGACTGATATTACAGCAGATTTACAAGGCTTTTATCCAGCAACTGAAAGTAAGCCGTTAGTTTTATCTAACGTTAATGTAGCGATGCTTGATGGAACAATATCTTTAGCCAAATTAGCGATACCACAACATGATGCTGCGATTATTTCTATTGATAACATTCAATTAAGTCATCTATTTACTCTATTAAAAGTGACGCAATTTGCAGCATCGGGTAAAGTGAGTGGAGAATTTCCGTTCTTTATTAATAATAATCAGTGGATTATTAAAGATGGTTGGTTGGCTAATTCATCTTACTTGACGCTAAGACTGGATAAAGATTTTGTTGATTCAATTGACGAGAATAATATGTCAGCAGGCGTTGCTATGGCATGGTTGCGTTATCTAGAAATCAGTCGTTCTTGGACTCGTGTTAATTTAAGCAATTTAGGTGAGTTAGTCTTAGAGGCTGAGATCCAAGGAACAAACCCTCTTGAAGATAAACGTCGTCAGGTTAATTTTAATTATCGGCACGAAGAAAATGTCTTCCAATTATGGCGAAGTTTACGATTTGGTTCACAATTGGAAGAGTGGTTAGAAAAAAAGCTTATCAGATTTAGGGAGTGAGTCAGAGTGAAACCATTATTTTTAAAAAAAACTATTTTTATTAATGTCCTTAGTGATGGAAATTTCGGTGCTAACAGGATGTATTAGACTAGAAGTGGCCACACCGGATAAACCGATTAACATTAATATGAATGTTAAAATTGAACATGAGATTAATGTAAAAATAGATCGCCAAGTGGAAGATCTCTTAAAAAATAACAGCGCCATTTTTTAAAGGGTAAATGATGAATTATAAAAAATATCTCTTTAAGTTTTGGGCTAATAATGGCTTTAACGAGTATGAATGTTATGGCATTAACACTTGATGAGGCGAGATCACAAGGATTTCGGTGCTAACAGGATGTATTAGACTAGAAGTGGCCACACCGGATAAACCGATTAACATTAATATGAATGTTAAAATTGAACATGAGATTAATGTA
>NZ_MIIZ01000650.1:0-5569 GCF_001743005.1 Shigella sp. FC1967
GGTGCCGATAAATGGTAAATAATAAAAATACAGTAAAAAAATTGCTGAAAAAATAGGGGCAAATCGCTAAAAGCAAGTAAATGTTGAGTGATATTCACCATAAGCAGATAACGCGAACAATCCAGATACAATGATCAAGCTAATAAGAATGATACCTTTAATATCAGGTATCACGTTTTCTTTAGGTAAAGGCTCTTTTACCCAGATAAAGGCTAGAAACGCAGTTAGCAATGAGAATGGAATATTGCTATAAAAAACCCAACGCCACGAAACAACATCGACAATAAATCCACCTAATGTCGGCGATATTGCAGGTGCAATTAAGGCTATTGCCATAATAAGTGTAGAAATTTTACTTCTTTCATGCCCTTGAAAATATTGAAACGTTAATGCTTGCCCAATAGGGATCAGCAGACCACCACTCACACCTTGAAGAAAGCGCCAAAAAATAAGTTCGCTGAAAGCGTGTGAATACCCCACTAATGCGACAGATAAACTAAACATCAACATTGACGTTACCATCAATGCTTTAATTCCAACACGTTGAGATAACCAGTGACTCAATGGAATAATTAATGTTAATCCCAGAATATAACTATTTGAAACCCATGTAACCGAAACAATAGAGATTTGCATATCATCAGCAATTGCAGGTAATGCAATAGCTGACATAAAAATGTTAATACAATCTATAAAGAAGCCCAGCAGAAATATAGATGCAATTCGATAGCGGTAAGTCATAAAAATCCTCCGTGCATAGAGTACGAAAGATTGACGAATTTCGTCTATCTGACAAAATAGAACTTATTGTTTAATCAGAGTAAACAATCATGCAAAATCAAATTGATCGAATTCGCTCTTTTATTGCGGTTGTTGATACAGGCTCATTTACTCAAGCGGCAAAATATTTACGCCTCAGTAAATCAATGGTAAGTATTCATATCAAAGCATTAGAAACAGAATTGGATGTGTCATTGCTCAATCGTAATACACGGCGATTTTCACTCACTGAAACCGGTGAAATGCTTTATCAAGATTTCCGTCTCGTGTTAAGTCAGTTAGAACAAACTTTAGATAAAGCGCGATTAGGACAACAAGAATTACAGGGATCGTTGCGATTAAGCTCAACGGCTGAATTTGGTAAATACTATATTTTGCCATTACTTAATCAATTTATGCAGTTACACCCAAAGCTAAAAATACAGTATGCGTTTAATTCATCTATTGAAGATTTAATAAACCATAAACTTGATCTCGCTATTCGGCTTGGCACATTGAAAGACAGTAATTATCGTTCTACAAAACTGGCGGAATATCAAATAAGTTTGGTTATCTCTCCTGAGTTATTACAGAATTTCTCAATAAAAACTATCGACGACTTAAGCGCTATTCCTTATTTAGCAAATAGTAATTTACGCCAAAGTAAGCTTTCACCCTCTTCAGAATTTAACACTCTGCTTTCTCAGTTAGCTCAAGAAGCCTATTTTGAAACGAATACCATTGCGGCATTAAAAAAAAATGGTACTTTCTTGTGCTGGAATGACTATTTTGCCACATTTGGTATATTCATCAAGAATTATTAGATGAAAAACTAGTCGTGTTGTTTCCTGAAATTTCTTTGCTAATGCAATCCGTTAATATTATTTTTCCTTATAGTGAGTATGTTCCAAGAAAAACACGTTTATTTATTGATTACTTAAAAGAAAATATCCAACTATAACGCTAGAGGAGTGAGAGAATTCAGCCCATGGAGACCAGCGTAAATCCGTCGTACAGAGGATTGCGGTCTGAGAAGTGGGAAGCCTCGCCGTTTACGGCGGGGAGCAGTCACCAAGGATAGATATTTACAAAATAAAATACCTTATTTCTTTTTCATACACTGAGCAGAAATAAGGTATTTTTTTTAGAAGAAAAAGTAAATTAGCCCAACAACTAAAATAATAATTGCAGGGATTGGATGTAATAAACATTTTGCAACAACATGTTTAGGACGAAATGCTAGACCAAACGTCGCTCCAGCACATACAGACCAAATAAGAAGAATACCTTGCCAAATTGCAAGTGAACTCGTGTTCGCTGCAAATCGGCTAGGATCCCACATAACACAAAATGCCATTACCAACGCCATGATTAAAACAAGAGCCCTAATAGGGCCCTTGTCGAGTAGTTGGTAGCTTTTATCCAACATTATTCTTCACTTTCTGAAGCTTTTTTCGCTTCAGCGTGCTCGAAAGCCAGTCCTGCGATCACCGCAATACTACAAGCGAAGAGCGTTCCGAGAAGCCATGCAAAATACCACATTCTCTATGCTCCTTAGTACAGAGTATGATTATTGCCTTCGATAAATTTCTTATCGAGGCGACCATGCATTTTCCAGTAACACCAGATAGTGTAAAGGAGAACGATAGGTACAAAGATAATCGCAACAACTGTCATTACCTGAAGAGTAAACAGGCTAGAAGTTGCATCCCACATTGTTAAGCTCACATCTGGGAAAGTGCTTGAAGGCATCACAAATGGGAACATAGTCACACCACAAGTCAGGATAACACAAGCAATTGTCAGTGAAGTGAACAGGAATGCCCAACCCCCTTTATTTGCTTTAGTGGCAACAATCGCCAGTAATGGAGATAGCAGACCTAAGGCCGGTAATATCCATAATACTGGATAATTGTTGTAGTTAGTCATCCAAGCACCCGCTTCATGAGAAACGGTTTTCAGCAGTGGCGATGATGGACCAGCAGTATCAATAGCACTTGTAACAATAAAGCCATCGATACCATAGATTAACCATACACCTGCTAATGCGAATGCGATAAAAGTAATTAATGAGGTAATGTACGTTGTTTTACGAGTACGCTCATGTAATTCACCTGTTGTACGCATTTGAAGATAACTTGCACCATGTGCAACAATCATCATTAAGCTAACCACACCCGCTAATAAACCGTATGGGTTTAACAGACTTAATAGGTTGATTAGTGCATTAGTTGTACCGTTATAAGATACACGTTGCATGCTATCGACTTCTAATGGAACACCTTGCAACAGGTTACCAAAAGCAACACCGATAACTAATGGCGGAACGAAGCTACCAATAAAGATGCCCCAATCCCACATACCACGCCATTTTGGAGATTCCAGTTTAGAACGGTAATCAAAACCGACCGGACGGAAGAATAATGCCGCCAATACGAAGATCATACCGAAATAAAAACCAGAGAATGCCGCAGCATAAACCATTGGCCATGCAGCGAATAGTGCACCACCAGCTGTGATTAACCATACTTGGTTACCATCCCAGTGAGGTGCAACAGAGTTAATTAAAATACGGCGTTCAGTGTCATCTTTAGCGATAACGCGTAGTAACACACCAACACCCATATCAAAACCATCAGTGACTGCAAACCCAATCAGTAAGATACCAATCAGTAGCCACCAAACAAATCGCAATACTTCATAATCAAACATAGTGGACTCCTGTGTTACTTACTTTGAGAAGAAGCTGTCTTCTGTTCAAAGTGATAGCGACCCGTCTTCAGGCTACTCGGCCCAAGGCGACCAAATTTGAACATCAGGAACATTTCAGCAACTAGGAACAACGTGTACAGACCGCAGATAAGCCCCATAGATACTAGGATATCAGCCTGTGTCAGTGAAGAAGTTGCTACAGCCGTAGGCAGGATTTCACCAATCGCCCATGGTTGACGTCCATATTCTGCAACAAACCAACCGGCTTCAACTGCGATCCATGGTAATGGAATACTAAACAGAGCAGCACGTAGTAACCATTTATAGTTACCAATACGGTTAGACAGAACAGTCCAGAAAGAAATCGCAACAACCAGTAACATCAGGAAGCCTGCGGCAACCATGATACGGAATGACCAGAACAGAGGTGCGACATTAGGGATAGTGTCTTTTGCAGCAGATTTGATTTGCTCTTCTGTTGCATCAACAACGTTATCAGTATAACGCTTCAGTAATAAGCCGTAGCCTAAATCTTGTTTAGTGTCATTAAATGCAGCTCGAATAGCAGGATCAGTATTACCTGCGCGTAATTCGCTTAATAATTCGTAAGCTTTCATACCGTTACGAATACGAACTTCGTGCTGACTCATCAGATCGTTAAGACCTAATACTGGCGTATCGAAAGAACGCGTTGCGATAATCCCCATGACATAAGGGATTTGTAATGCAAACGAGTTTTCCATTTTTTCTTGATTAGGGAATGCAATCAGATTAAATGCAGCTGGAGCTGGTTCTGTATGCCATTCACCTTCAATTGCAGCAAGTTTGGTTTTCTGCACGTCCCCCATTTCGTAACCAGATTCATCACCCAGTACGATAACAGATAAGACAGCGGCGATACCAAAAGTAGCAGCAACAGCGAAAGAACGTTTTGCAAAACCGATATCACGACCTTTAAGCAGGTAGTAAGAACTGATACCCAGAACAAAGAATGCACCAGTACAGTAACCAGCAGCAACGGTGTGAACAAATTTAACTTGAGCGACAGGGTTTAAAACCAGATCCGCAAAACTCAACATTTCCATTCGCATGGTTTCAAAGTTGAAGTCTGCAGCGACAGGGTTTTGCATCCAACCATTCGCAACAAGGATCCACAGAGCAGAGAAGTTAGAACCGAAAGCAACTAACCAAGTTACCATCAAGTGCTGCTTCTTGCCTAAGCGATCCCAGCCAAAGAAGAACAATCCGACGAAAGTTGATTCTAAGAAGAACGCCATCAAACCTTCGATTGCTAAAGGCGCACCGAAGATATCACCGACGTAATGAGAGAAATATGACCAGTTAGTACCAAATTGGAACTCCATGGTCAACCCAGTTGCGACACCCAGAGCAAAGTTAATACCAAATAACTTACCCCAGAACTTTGTCATATCTTTGTAAACTTGTTTACCCGACAGAACATATATCGTTTCCATGATTGCCAGCATAAACGCCATACCCAGCGTTAATGGGACAAACAGGAAGTGATACATTGCTGTTAAGGCAAACTGTAACCGTGACAGTTCGACAATATCAAACATCTTGACTCCTTGCTCCTAGCAGGAAGACACCGACTTGCGGCAACCCGACCTTATTAAATTTATAAAGCCTCATAACTACCAGCAATAAATGCCTCTAAAAACAACAACGAATATTAAAGACCAAAAACACAATACCTTACAAATAGTACGCTTATATTTACATATAATAAATATATTTTGCGTGACCCAGATTTGAATTCTGAGCTTAGGTCAACAATACGACTTTTAGGTTTGTAACAGCATATTTGATCGTGTGCCAATTTAAGCATATTCAGAAAATTTTTCCACAATTAATAACTTGACCCACATCAAAAAAACACTTTAATGTTAACTAGTTGCGAATAAATTACCTAATAGTTACCACTGTGTTAATGCAATGTTGTTTTTATTTTTTAGTATAATTTACCTCCTTATATTTTCCATAATAAAATTAACTTTTTATTTTCATAAAAGCCTTAAAAATAAACGCTTTTAATTGTGTTTTATTAATTTTAATATCAATTTTCATTTTTTTTGCA
>NZ_MIIZ01000651.1:0-5549 GCF_001743005.1 Shigella sp. FC1967
ACTTTTATTTACAATTAATTATCATTTTTTTTAAACAAAATATCAGGAATGAGACCTCAGTAAAAATTTAACGTTATTTTAATTCAACGAGGTATGTACCCAATTAAGATAACCTTTAAAACCATTTTCAATCGGTATTATAATCACTTCAGGAGTATCATAAGGATGTATTTCGACAAGAGTATTAATTAAGTTTTGCTGTTTACTTTTCTCGGATTTTATCATCATAAGTATTTCATTATCTTCAATAATTTTATTGTCCCAATGATAAATAAGATTTAACTTGAGGATTAAATTTACACAAGCGGCAAGTTTTGTATTGATGAGGTAGTGAGCAATTTCATTAGCGATTTTTTCATTTGGTGCTGTGGAGTATGCAATTATCATTATTTTTCCTTTTAAAATTAATTGATTGTTGATAGCAACAATAATACTTGGGTGATTTTTAATTTTATCAAAAATAAAAACTTTTTTAAAAACTTAAAGCTAATATTTTTATTTCTAGCAAAATAAAAACAGTATTTTCAAAAAAAAAAAACTTTCTCGATATGAACTGTTTACGGCATTATTAAGGGCTTTTTACGTATTATAAGATTCTTGTAGTAAAGAAAAATATCAGGGTGCCGATACTATTAGTAGATTAATGAAATGTATCTATTTGTGTTATAAGGATTAATTTGTCTAAAGGCATTTTATCTTTAATAATATCTCTAATATAAAATAAACTAATTAGTCATAAGATTTATAAAATTTGTGGGGGTTAAAATGGATAATAATTCGCTAAAAAACGCGAGTTTATTTGATAATGATCCCGTTCTCTATGCTGCGTGGCTTTACTATCAGGACGGACTCAGCCAAAGTGAAGTGGCAAATATTATGGGCGTGTCTCGTGTCACCGTCGTGAAATATTTGCATCTAGCTAGAGAAAAAGGATTCGTAAATATTAACTTGGATTCATCAGTATTTTCTACGATTGATTATGCCATCAGAATAAAAGCAAAATTCGATCTTAATAATGTGCTTATTTTACCCGATGAAGAAAAGAATAAATCGCAACACACTTTAAATATGAACAGAGAAAGATTAGCAAAAGCTGGAGCGATGTATCTTTCTCAGATAATTAATGACGATGATATTTTAGGTGTTGCATGGGGACGAACAATTTATAAATTGGGTAATTATCTTCCTCCCAAGTTATTAAAAAATATCACAGTATTACAAATGATAGGTGCAGTAGCGCCACAGCCTGATTTTAAAACAACAGAAGCAGCTGCGTTAATTGCAAATAAGTTGTCAGGATGCAGTATTAATTTGCATGTACCTGCAGTGGTTTCTAGTGCCCGTTTAGCAATGGAGCTACAAGCTGAGCCTATTATTAGGCGTAATTTTTCAGCGTTAAATCAGTGTAATAAAGCTCTTTTTGTTGTAGGCAATACATTTGATGATAATCCTTTAGTAACAACAGGTGTTTTAACGAGTAGTGAAATGGCTCAATATCGTGATTTAGGCGCTGTTGGTGTAATTTGTGGACGTTTTTATGACGCACAAGGTAATCCATTGGTTTCTGATATTGACCTGAGGATAATGGGAATAAGTCTTGCTCAATTAAGGCAAATAACACAGCGTCTTTTTATTGCTGGTGGTGTGGAAAATATTCAGGCAACAATAGGGGCGATAAAAGGAGGTTACGCCACTGATATTGTGATTGATGAAGTGACTGCGCTGGCATTATTAGAGCTAGATAATTAGTCATAAAATCCTCGTGAAAGCGAGGATTTGTTGGCAAATAACTATTTAAGATCTACTTATATTCTAATAAAAATAAGTATTTAAAATATTTTTTTGATCAATTTTCTTTTGTAAGGCTAAGACATAAAGAAAAAGATAAAAAATGATATGTTGTTAACATTTTTCTCTTTTTTTATGTGAGCCACTTGCCTTAGACGCTTGCATCATTCATTATATAAAAAAATTATATAGCGATAATTAGGATCCCACTATATGAAACGCCCATTGCTTGCTGGTTTGGGACTAGCTTTAGGATTAATTTGCCATAATACATTTGCAGCTGAGCTTCATCTTTATGCCGGTGCTGGATTAAAACAACCGATAGAGCAAGTTGTAAATCTTTTTGAAAAAGAGACAGGAAACAAAGTTACTATTGAATATGGTGGTTCAGGGCAAATATTAACACGCTTTAATTTAACTAAGCAGGGAGATTTATTTTTTCCTGGTTCACAAGATTATGTGGAAAAATTAGATAAAGAAGGACAAGTCGCTAATCAATATTCTATTGTTCGCCATATTCCCGTTATTGCTGTACGTAAAGATAAAGCGGGTAATATTAAAACAGTAGAAGATCTTGCAAATAGCTCATTAAAACTAGGTATGGGTGATGCTAAAGCTATCGCATTAGGAAAAAGTGGTGAGCAACTTATCGAGGCATCAGGTCAAGGCGATAAATTACGTGATAAGGTTGTTGTACGCACGGCAACTATTAAACAATTGCTTATGTATTTATTAAATGGAGAGGTGGATGCCGCTATTATTGGATATGCAGATGCAATGAAAAAATCAAGATAAACTTGTTTTACTTCCAGTTCCTGAAGGCAGCCCAGAAGAAGTAGCAACACTTGCTGTTTTAAAAACATCAGCAAATCCGAAAGAAGCACAATTACTTGCTGACTATTTTTCTCGCACTGAAGGGATAAAGGCTTTTACTGATTATGGTTTTCTTCCTGTCATTTCGAAACCATAGATTTTTCTCACATACATTGTGTTTATTCGCCACCAACTCACAGGTGGCTTTTTTCATTATTACAGCAAAATAAATATCTATCTCAAAAAAGGAAATAACGTGTTTCGATGGGCATTAATTCCACTTTTTTTATTGTTATTTCTGATATTAGGATCGTTAATTGCGCTGATATGCCAGCTTTCTTCTGTTGAGTTGAAGCAAGTTATTACCGATCCTGAATTCCATTTTGCTATTGGTATGTCACTGAGTACCGCGTTAATTTCTTTATGTTTAGCAATTATCTTAGGTGTGCCTGCCGCATGGGCAATGGCAAGGATCCCTTTTAAAGGATATCGTTTTATTGATGCGTTATTAGATTTACCTTTGGTGACGCCTCCATTAGTGATCGGTATCGGATTATTATTATTGTTAGGAAATCAGGGACCTTTAGCAGGGGTTTTTCCTGAATTATCTCGCTCTCTGTTTTCACCATTGGGCATTATTATTGCTCAAACTTATGTTGCTAGTGCAATTATTATGAGAAATGGTCTCTCGGCTTTTAAGTCTGTTGACCCTGCTTATATTCAAACTGCACACAATTTAGGATTAACACCAACAAAAACATTTTTTTTAGTTGAAATACCATTGTGTTGGTCGGCTTTAATAAGCGGAAGTATTATTGCATTCTCTAGAGCCTTAGGTGAATTTGGCGCTACGTTAATGCTAGCTGGTGCAACAAGGTTAAAAACAGAAACATTGCCCATGGCAATTTATTTAAATATTGCTAGTGGCGACTTCACTTTGGCAATAGGTTGTGCGCTTGTTCTTATCGCTATCGCGATTATTTTATTATTTGCATTACATCGTTTACAGCGAGAAAAGGAAAGATCATGCTAGAAATTCATTCATTAACAACCGGTATATTAAAAGATGTTTCGCTGTATGTAGAAAAAGGAACATGTTTAGGAATAAGTGGGACATCTGGAAGTGGCAAAACAACACTTTTAAATGCGATTGCTGGATATACTTCATACTCCGGTGATATCTACCTTGCAGATAAAAAATATAAATGAGCAACCAGTATGGTTACGTTCTTGTCGATATTTAAATCAACGGCTTTATTTATTTCCGTTTATGACGGTGACTCAAAATTTATGGCTAGCACAATATGGAGCAAAACAGAAACGAAGTAAGGAGAGGGAAAAGATGATATTAGAACAAATGGGAATTGTGCATCTCGCTGCACGTTATCCTTATCAAATTTCAGGAGGGGAGCAACAACGCGTTGCATTGGCAAGAGCACTTATTAGCCAACCCAAACTTTTACTATTGGATGAACCTTTTTCAAGTTTGGATTGGGAAACACGTTATCAGCTTTGGGATGTAATTGATTTCTTAAAATCTAAGGAAATAACGATGATCATGGTTACTCATGAACCTCGAGAAATCGAAGCATTAGCAGATAAAACGGTTTTATTGTCTAAAGGACAAGTGGTGACTGAACATTCTATATTATGAAACTATTGTCTTGAATATTGATTACCAAGCCATTACTGACCAATGGATAATACGGCCCATAATTTTTACAGAATCAGTTTCCGCTGATTCATCAGGAAATTCGTCTTTATTATAGCTACGTATAATCAATTTACCGCCTGGTTGACGATAGAGTAGTTTTATTCTAAACAAGGCATCTTGTTCGATAGCATAAATCCCACCATCAACAATACGTGTATTGCCTGTATCGACAGTGACTGTTGAGCCATTAGGAATAACTGGTGACATACTATCGCCATAAACGGAAAAACAAATAACGTTTTGAGAAGATGCGCCATAACGGCGTAATGTGCTTTTTGAAAATCTCAATTTATATCCATTATGATCTTCGTTAGTACAACAACCGTCACCTGCTGCGAGTTCAATACTTTTAAAATAGGGAATTTCCACTTCATCAGCACCTAAAGGAGTATTACTGTCCCATTCACTGACAGCTTGCCATTCATTTTCGGGGGGAATTTCAGAAGTTGCATTGGGACGTTCTTCACCTTCAAGCAGCCAAGCTAAATCACAATTTAATGCTTTTGCTAATTCAGGTAAAAAACGGGGACGTTTAGTTTTACCACTTTCTAGTTGTTCTATGGATTGTTGTGTTGTACTTGCTAAAGTAGCAAGCTCTGATTGTGTTAAACCTAACGCAATGCGTTTATCTTTGGTACGTTTCGCAATAGACATTAGTGACTCCTAATACGTGTCCTTACATATTCAAGTACAAAGAGTATATCGTAAAAAGAAAACAAATTAAATTGTATTTTATCTTAAAAATAAAATTAAGAATAGAGTGATTACTTAATTTTGAAAACGTCATCTGCGCTATCTGGTGGGGTGAGATAAGGATTTTCATCAGTAACTTCAGGATCTCTCAAGACTTCTCCACAGAAAATAATAAGGTCAGGTCTTTTTTGTTTTAAGTAGTTAAGTCGTGTTGTACATTCATCCTTAGTATAAATAGTTTCTGTAACAGGAACTGCATCACAAGAATCATTTCCACAAGGGCTTACCAACAACACATAACCGACCAGCATGAGCTGTGAAGTAAAACATAAAATATCCTTTTAACTATTCATGTTTGGTCATCAAAATCAGATTGCTAGATTACCTATTTGTTGATAAAAAAAACAGTTTTCTATTTGTCTTAAATAGCATTAATGATGCAAAAAGGTGTATGTGATCACAATTTTTCTAGTGTTTATTTGTATTTTTTTGGCAATGTGTTATAGGCAAATAACCTAAATATTACACAATGATGTACTAT
>NZ_MIIZ01000652.1:0-5542 GCF_001743005.1 Shigella sp. FC1967
TTTCAAGGTAGTCTGCAAGGCGTTGCATCCCCCCATCGTTAAGCGACAACATCGCCTCCCATGCTTGGTCTGGCTCACGAATATAGCGTTGGACAGTTTTCATCTTCAGTAAAGGTTTTTTTTCATCAGATGTAATTGTGAAACACTGTCCTCATTGAGAACAATCTCTTTGCCATTACTGATTTGAATAAATGGGGTAGGTACACTGGGTTTACGTACTAAGAAGGTGTTATTAAAGGCTTCACCATTGATCCAATCGGATGACATCCATTCATATTGACCAAAGCGCTCTAGCATTGCCATTTTGATCATGCCACCTTTGCCCCATGATTGGCGTAATAACGCTTCATTCATGGTTAAAGAGTTGGTAATACGCATATCAAACATGGTCATTGCCCAAATTAAACCTGAAGGACGTTTAGCTCGAGTTTGTGCATCTTTGCCTTGTGTATTGTTGATCCATTCTGTGAGAACAGCACCGACTTCTTTTACATCTGACTGTTTGTTTGATGCAGTACATACCACTAACACATTCATCTCTTGATTATCGGTATAACGTTCAAACAGATAGGCAACTTTACCCCGAAGAATAAGTTGTGCCAGAGGGTTAGCACTATCATCGTTGACTTGACGACGTACATCCGCCATGGTTTCAACCCCTAAACGACCGCGATAGCCCGGAAAATCGAGCAGCTCAACATGTTCAAACAGGGTTTTACTTGGTGCATCTAATAATGGGACGACTAATTCAACCGTCAGTGCGGTTAACTCTGCTAACGAAAGGGTAACAGGGGCATCAATATGATCGCCATGAACAGGACAAATGCTGATCTGGCTATCATTGGCAGTATTGAGACGCTCTAACATATCTACGTTCATAATACTGTCTTCTTGTACTAACACGCCGTCTTGCTCTTTAACTAACGCAGAGAGCGGGGCTAAAACAAGAGAGGCATTACCTAAAGAAGCAAGTGTGGTGCTAAAACGTTGATAAGCGGAAGTGAGCTCTGCAATATCGCCCCATAAAACAGAAAAGAGTTTAGCGCGTTGTGCAATGTTGAGATAAGGCGCTAATTCAATCGCTTTAGGCCAATAGGTTGTTGCCAGTTTTTTCTGGCTTTTTTCCGCGTGGCGTTGCAGATAATCCCATAATGAAACAACATCATCATGAGTAATACCGGCAACAGGTGTCGCATTGCATTGTGTGCTTAATGAATTGATTAAACGAGAAATTTTCTCGTCATCTAGTTCAAATTCAATTTTTTCTTGATTAAAATCATACAGGTAAGCATTGGCGAGAATTTTAACGATCTCAATTTCGCTGAAAAGATGCAACTCGACAGGAAACGCTTGTGTACCTTTTGTGGCATTGCGGCTAAAGCGAGTCACTAAACCAGTCGCTTCCTTACCGCCGCCCGGTGGGTTGATATGGTCGATAAAATCAAGTGTTTTACCTGCCATACTGGTTCTTAATCTACCCTCTTGCCCTGCGGCAAGTGCTGAAATCAGGTACGATTTTCCTGCTTGAGAGAGACCAAAAAAGCCCACAGACATGGGGCGCTGTGTTGCTAAACTGAGATTTTTTGCCATATTACGGCTACGGCGTAGACGATAGATAAGGCTATCGGCTTCGGTATTTAAACGAGGCGCATTACCTCTTACTGCCGTCACCCAATCAATGGCTTTACCTGCACCTTGATAAATGGCATCCCATTTGGCTGTTAACTGTTTTTCATCCATCATATTCATTTACCTAATACACTCCCGCTATCCAGCCAATAGGATGTTTCACCAATACCACTATCTGCTAACGTATTGAGTTTGAAACTTAACCCGTTTTTATTAACGCCACCTTTGCCATTAATCAGTTCCATTTCTTCAATACGTAATTTTTCAGATTTATTGTCATTATTATGACCAGAGGCGCCTCTTTCTTCTCCAAGCTTGATATGCAATACGCTGTCTTCTTGGCTAAGTTGTTGCGCCAATTTCGGATTTTTAATGCGTAAGGTATAAAGTGGAGATGCTGGCCAACGGGCATTATCTAATTGACGGAAACCTAAGCGGATCCCGCCTCTGACTTCGAAATAGGTATCAGGATCAGGCTCAAATTTATCCTGAATATCACGGTAGTAAACGTCATTATCGGAAATTGTGTTGTTATTATCCAACATCCCTAAATAACGGACGGTTGAATACGTTTTAAAGTTACCTGTTGAGAAGTAGAAGTTGAGCAAACGTGCATTTTCAGCCATTAAACACAGCATCGCACCGACTGCGCGGTAGATTTTGGATCGTCAATACGACCTTTTTTGTTGAATGGATACCAACCACCTGTTTTGTAGCCGTGTAATGGCAGAATACGCGAAGGCGGTACAGGCTGTAATACTTTTAATAGCGCCTGAATACCCGGTAAACGAGAAGGGCGACCCGTCAGCAATAAAACATCACAGGAGTAGTAATAAAGCACTTCACATAGGGCTTTTAAACTACGGGTGATATTAATACGTTCACCCGAAATAAACTCAGCGTGTAATTGTGCAAAGTTAATTTGTACAGGCACATTTAAAATGGAGAAACTGTCGCCGCCACCGAGCTCTTTATTCGTTGCGTCATCAATATAACGACGTACATGCTCTGTAGGTAGAACGCTAAGTAATTCACCAAAAGTACTGTTAATGCCTTCATGAGGAACTAATGGATCGTAGTTTTCGTATTGGCTTAAAATCTTTAACCCAATCGGATTAAAGATTTGTAGGGTAAGCTGTTGGCGTAACACTTGTTGCCCTGCATCTAAACCTTCGCTCCCAAAAAGAGAAGACATCAGCGCATCAGCATCAGAAATACCCGCATCCGTTAATGCTGTGCGTAATGCAGGCAATACGCAAATCTGGATGATATCTAATAAAATATCATCACCTGCAATTTTGAATCCTTCACGGAATAACTGTGTTGGAATAATTTTGACGTTGCTCCCCGTCCCCGTATCCAGTTTATAGCGTGTGATCACGAGATCGGTTGTTCCGCCACCAATATCTATTGAGGCAATCTTTAAGGCGCTATCACCCGTTAATGCGCGGTTATCTTCACGCACTTGGCTGGCAAAAAAGGCTTCAGTACGCTCACCAAATTTAATTTGTGTTTCGTTATAGAGGTAAACTAACTGGCCACAAGTGGCTTCATCCCATTTCACATGGATGTTTGGCATCGGGATACGGCATTGTTCATCTTTACCATCAAAACGGAGTTTCTCATCCGTCGGATCCCAATTCATTGCTTTCCAAATGAGCCCTAATGCGTTTTCCATGCACGTTTCAAAAATTGCACGCTCGGGTTTTGGCATTGCAGGTGGAATAGTCAAAATGATATTGCGCAACTGACGAGGCGCACTTGCGTGACTCATTTTAAGGCGTTGAGCTGGGCTGTTCATTTGCGTCAATGCTTGTGCTAACACTTCGGTTAACATCATGGTCATTAATGAACTGCGAGTATAGTTTGGCGTAAATACTGGCATGCGATCATCTGGTTCTAAACGGAATAACGGTTCACCGTGATCGTTTAGCAGGTATGTCATTGGAACAGCCGTCGCCAGTGGCTCTCGGTCTGTTTGACCAAAAGAGCGGCTAAAGCGCCAACCTGGAGAATATGGTGAGTCATCCCATAAATAGCGTTTAGGGCTTGAAATACCCGTTGAGCCTTCCGTTCCTAACCGTTGCGCTGCCATGCGATTGGCTTCAGGGCCAACGCGACCAATAGTGGGCCACATAAAGGCATTGTTGCGACCGCTATTAACTGAAAAATCTTGTTTACCAAATTCCGCTTGCGCAAATTCAACACGGCTTTCAAATGGTTCATTATAGATTTGATAAGGGTGACTTAAATCACGCAGCGTCATTTCATAGAGTTGCGTTAACCCTTTGTTATCATTGATATGATCTTCAATTAAGATCCCACAGGTACGTGAGTTACCCACATCAAGAATAAGATCAACGTCAATCGCGGGCTCTTGCGGTTTGGTTTCGTTAATTTTGATTTCAGGCAAGTGTAGTTTCTCACCTAATATATTGAGCAAATTGAGATAATGTGCCTGATGTTGAAACTCTTTGAGCGCATCTTCAAGTTCATCATGGTACATTTTAGTCACCGCCAGCGCTCTTTCGCTAAAGACTTCCTTTAACCAACCATCAATCCATGGTGTTTCAAGGAAGTTCTCAACTTCATAGCCTAAATAGGCAAGCGCAAAAGCAACACCCGAGCGAACATCTTCTTCGTTTGGTGCCAGATAAGCTGTATTGGCGCGATTCGGCTCAATTCGTGTGTCAAATGCCACAACAACGCGATGTGTATGCCCATCTTCATCTGGCTCTGTCAGTTGATGGAACATCATTCTTACCCAGTTATCAGGGCCTTGAGAGAACGCTCGTGGTGGATTAAAGCGGAAAAATGGTACAGGTAGCCATGTGTCATTTAAGAGTGTTAATGACGCTTCAAGGGAGAAACTAAATTCAGCTTCTCTCGGGGTTTGAGGCTGATCCTTAGGTGCAGGATAAAGATAGTTATCATCTCGTTCATTATAGATGAGTCGCATTAATGGGCCGTTTTCGCCTTTTTTAACAAACTCACCGTATTCTTTACGTTGTGGTAGCTTAAAGCCAAAATCCAGAAACTGAATATTACTGTCTCGGATAAGGGTAATTTTATCTTTATAATCGGTCAGTGGCGCTAACATGAATTAGTTATTCTCCCGCTTCATTGATAATGGGAATGGCTGATTATTTTCATATTTTCCTTGGCAATCAGCTATATTTTGGCTTCCTGGCTGGCAAATGATATTTGGCATCAAATAGTTTGAACCATCACTGCACAGAGCTTGACCTTGGTTATTAATATTTAATCCGCCTTGATTAATGGTTGCATTGACAGGGGCTTTACAGGTCACGCCATCACTGCGTGTCATGACGACTTGCCCTTTACCATTATCGAGTTGGTAATTCAGGCTCAGTGGTTTACCTGTTTTTTGATCTTGAATTCCTGCCCCAGCTTTCCATTGACCATTCAGGAACTGGGTTGAGCCATTCGCTAACGCATTCGCAGGAATGGTCAGTGGTGTTGTGTTATCTGCTGTCGTGGGCGGTGTGACATCGGGTGGCGCATTGGGATCAACAGGCGGGGTAGAGGGTTTACTCTCATTTCCCATATTTGGAGTGTTATCTGTTTTCGGTTGCTCATTTTGTGTAGTAGGATCAACCGGCGGTACAGTCGGTTGTTGTGCTTCTTCAGGTAATATTCCTTCAGGCAATGCACCTTGGTTATTGTCTGTTTGAGGATCTACCCTAGATAAATCCGTATTAGGATCAGCCTGTGTGCTATTACCACCAGTGCTATCAATCACATTTCCATTCGCCTCTACGGTACCTAATGTTCCTGTATGAACTGTACCTGTTGGTACGCCGACTGTGTGGCCATGAGTAACTACTGTGGGGACTTTCGGTTTTTCAAGCGTCGGTTCTGGCAATTTAGGCGCTTCAATATCGGGTGTTTT
>NZ_MIIZ01000653.1:0-5516 GCF_001743005.1 Shigella sp. FC1967
TAACTTGAATAGTAGCCCCAAGATAGTCACCACGACGCTCTTTACGTAATACTTCAGAGTATACGCGTCCCGTCGTGAAGTTATTACGACGGGTCATTTCGTACGAATAAAGCGCTCATAGTGCCCTAAGTCGAGATCAGTTTCAGCACCATCGTCAGTGACGAAAACTTCCCCCGTGCTGAATTGGGCTCATAGTACCTGGATCGACGTTGATATACGGATCCAACTTCATCATGGTGACATTGAGTCCACGGGCTTCGAGTATAGCCGCCAGAGAGGCTGCGGCAATGCCTTTACCCAGAGAGGATACGACCCCGCCGGTCACAAAAATATAATTCGTTTTCATGCTGAACCTGAAAGTTTAGGTGTATTAGGATGATGGATATAACTGGACGGGAACACAGTATACCCGAACCTTATTTTCGCTACAAACATTCTTAGTAGTATAAAGTTCTTTTTCATCACGCCACTTATCCGTTTAAACACGAAAAAACAGTAAAAATTCAATTAACTAAACCCGTGAAAATATTTCTCAAGCATTTTAGCTTAATCCTTTCAGCTAAGATATCACTTTTAGAGAAGAGATGCTTTATTTTTTTCACGATATTAAGTGTAGCAGGTTTATAGCGAGATCTTTTGCTTATGATCATGCGTTTAATTTTTTGAGGTCAATCACATTTCCAATGCAATAAAATGCAAATATGAAATTTTAAATCACCCAAAAACAAAAAAGCGAAATTACATTTTATAATTTCGCCTTTTAAAAACTTTTATAAAAACAGCTGAAAAAACGAGATGTTATAGGTTATTTTTATCGCATTTTATGTCACACTAACGTTAATTTTCGTGTCACAATTCACTCAATCTGTTGTTCTTTTGCTTTCTGCCAGCAGATCTCCATCTCTTCCAATGAGGCATTTTCTATGCCTATACCTTCATCTGAAAGTGTCTTTTCAACAAAACGAAAGCGTTGCTCAAATTTTCGGCATGCTCGATTGAGCGCTTGCTCAGGTTTTTGTTTTAAATGCCGAGATAAATTGACAACTGAAAAGAGTAAATCCCCTAATTCATCTTCAATTTTAGACACATCTTGAGGTTCTCTTTTTACTTCTGCTATCACTTCATCAATTTCCTCAAACACTTTACCTAAAACGGGTTCAAGTTCATTCCAATCAAACCCGACAGAAGCACATCGTTTTTGAATTTTTTCGGCTTTCATCAAAGCAGGCAATGCGGCAGGAATATCATCTAATAATGAAAATTGTGCTTTTGCCTCACGCTCTTGCGCTTTGAGTTTTTCCCAGCGATGTTTTTCTGTTGATAAATTGTTTTCACTTTCAGAGGCAAAAATATGTGGATGACGACGCTCTAGCTTATTACTCATGGCCTCACAAACATCATTAAAATCAAATAACTTTTGCTCCTGCGCCATTCGTGAATAAAAAACAACTTGATAAAGCAAATCACCCAACTCTTCTTTTAAATCAGCAAAATCTTTACGGGCAATAGCATCTAATACTTCATAGGTTTCTTCTAATGTATAAGGTGCGATAGTGTCAAAAGTCTGCACTTTATCCCATTCGCATCCCGTATCAGGATCACGTAACTGCGCCATAATTTCTAATAAACGAAAGATTTCACGATTTTCTGACATCATATTGCCTTTTAAATAAGAGTGGGCGTTATCCTGTTTAACACATTTTTGATAAAAAAAAGCCGAGAACAGTTGTCTCGGCATCTTATCATTTTAATGTATTAGTGAGAAAAGCGTTTCGCCTCTATCACATCAGGCAACTGATTCAGTTTTGCCAAAATACGACCTAATACTTGCAGATTATAAATCTCAATATTCATATCGATGGTTGCAATTTGTTGCTTCACATCACTACGGCTACTGACACCGAGTACATTGACTTTTTCATTCGCTAAAATAGTCGTGATATCGCGTAATAATCCACTTCGATCATTGGCAACAACACGAACGACAAGTGAATAACCGCTAGAGTAATTCTCACCCCATACTGCATCAACAATACGCTCTGGCGCATGAGAAAGTAACTCTGCAAGTTGTTCACAGTCTGCTCGGTGAATCGAAATACCACGGCCTTTTGTAATAAAGCCAACAATATTGTCACCCGGAATAGGCTGGCAACAGCGTGCAATATGGTGCATTAAGTTACCTACACCTTCGACAACAATGCTTCCACCTGATCCTGTGGTTCTTGGTGCTGGTGTTTTACTTTCGAGTGTCCGTAACGCTTCTTTATCTTCATCTTCTGCAGTGGCTTTATTCAATCTACTTTGAATAAAGTTCACTAATTGGTTGATTCGAATATCACCGACACCAATCCCTGCTAATACTTCATCAACACTATGAACGTTATAACGTGCAATCAGCAGTTTTTCTGCTTCTTTCATGTTGATATCCATATGCGCCAATTCGTTATCTAAAATCTGACGGCCAGCAAGAATATTTTTATCGCGATCTTGCTTACGGAACCAATTATGAATTTTCGCACGACCACGACTTGTCGTGACATAACCTAAGTTAGGGTTTAACCAATCGCGACTTGGATTAGGATGTTTTTGCGTAATAATTTCAATTTGGTCACCCATCTGTAATTGATAGCTAAACGGTACAATACGCCCGCCAATTTTTGCCCCAATACAGCGGTGACCAACATCACTATGAATATGATAAGCAAAATCGAGCGGTGTTGAGCCTGCGGGTAAATCAACAACATCACCTTTTGGTGTAAAGACATACACTCGATCATCAAAAACTTGGCTACGGACTTCATCCAGCATTTCGCCAGAATCCGCCATCTCTTCTTGCCATGCAATCAGTTTACGTAACCATGCAATACGGTTTTCATAACTGCCTGTACCGCCTTTCGTCGCAGCCCCTGTTGCACCTTCTTTATATTTCCAGTGCGCAGCAACTCCCAATTCTGCATCTTCATGCATTTGGCGAGTACGAATTTGGATTTCAACTGTTTTACCTTCAGGCCCTAACACAACGGTATGAATAGATTGATAGCCATTGGGTTTTGGATTTGCGACATAATCATCAAATTCATCAGGTAAATGACGGAAATGCGTATGTACAATCCCTAATGCGGCATAGCAGTCTTGAAGACGTTCAACGACTATACGAACAGCCCTCACATCAAATAACTCATCAAATGCGAGGTTTTTTTTCTTCATTTTGCGCCAGATACTATAGATATGTTTGGGACGTCCATAGATATCTACATCGACATTCTCTTCTTTCATATAACCACGAACTGTACTGACAAAATTATCAATATACTGTTCGCGATCGATACGGCGCTCATGAAGTAAGCTTGCTATTTTTTTTGTATTCATCAGGATGAAGATAGCGGAAACAAAAATCTTCTAATTCCCATTTTAATTGCCCAATACCCAATCGGTTGGCTAATGGAGCATAAATATTAAAACACTCTTTAGCTGCCAGTACGCGCTCATCTTCAGTGGCATCTTTTACTTCACGTAAATGGGCTATACGCTCTGAGAGTTTAATGACCACACAACGGAAATCTTCTACCATAGATAACAGCATACGACGCACGTTATCTACCTGAACCGAGCTTGTTTCATTGGTATGTGTCGCTTTTAATTGGCGTATGGCATCCATTTCCATAACACCACGCACTAAGCTCCAAATAGCCTCACCAAAGTGTTCAGTGATGATTTCCTGACCAATAAGATTTTCTTCAGCAAGAGGGAAAAGAAGCGCCGCCCTCATACTGTCTTTATCCATGCTGAGTGTCGAAAGAAGCTCAACCATTTCAACACCACGCCATAATAGCAGTTCAGCGTCTTCACGCCCTTGAACAGTACGATGGCAGTATTCCCAGGTTTGCATGATTTCACTACCCGCATTGGCATGGGTTAAGTTCAAGCTGTTGACCCATTTATCAACAGCAAACTCTCCTGCAGGTGTTAAGTGAGCACTTCTTACTGCAACCATATTCTCTCCCTACACGGTATAAATCTTATTTGCGACTTATTTACTGGCTAACTGTCTATTTTCAAATCAATTTATTTTCGACTAAACAGTGCCATTGATTCCAGATGACCCGTTTGTGGAAACATATCCAACATTTTTAAACTGGTTAGCTGATATCCAGAATCTAATAATATCTTACTATCTCTGGCTAACGTGGTCGGATTACAGGAAACATACACGATTTTTTCTGCGGATAACTTCACAATATGTGACATTACCTCTAAAGCCCCTGCTCTTGCAGGATCTAACAACACTTTGTTAAACCCTTTCTTCGACCACGACATGGCAGAAAAATCAGCTGATAAATCTGCATGCCAAAAATGCGCATTACCTAGATGGTTTAATTCTGCATTCTTTTTCGCCATCTCAACCAGTGCGGGCACACCTTCTATCCCCACCACTTCGCTCACGCGTTTTGCAATAGGTAAAGTAAAGTTACCCATACCACAAAATAGATCTAACACGCGATCTTCTGACGACAAATCAAGCCATTCAATGGCTTGAGCAACCATCTTAGGATTTATTTCATCATTTACTTGAATAAAATCAGTAGGTGCAAAACGTAAATTTAGACCTTCTATTTGATAGAAGGGTTCCTTCTCAATTGAGGTTAATCGTGCTATCTCGCTATTATCGCCTGCAAGATACATCGTAACTTGATGAGTTTGGGAGAAATCACGCAAACTCTGTTTATCACTCTCTGGCAATGGTAATAAATGACGTAAAATAACTAGTGGCCCATTATCGGCGAGCACTATTTCAACATGCCCTAAATCACGTACTGATGTTAATTTTTTAAGGCATGCCCAAAGAGGAGACAATAAATTATTTAATTGAGGTTTTAATACTGGGCATTTTTTTATCATGACCAAATCATTAGAACGCTCTTGACGAAAGCCCATCACCAACCCTTTTTCTGGTTGATAGCGCAATCCTAATCTTGCTCTACGACGGTAACCATATTCGGCACCTGCAATAACAGGCTCCGCTGAAATCACCACACCCGTTTCGCGTTTAATAAGATGTGATAACACACTGGCTTTTGTTGTACGTTGTAACGCGATAGGTACATGTTGCTGCTGACACCCCCCACAACGTTCATAATATTCACAAAGAGGTGTTATACGCTGTTCGCTAGTAGTAAAACGCTTTATAACCTCACCTTTAGCAAACTGGCGCTTTTCTTCTGTTAAACGAATACGAGCAGTTTCTTGTGGAAGAAGTCCTTTTACAAAAATCGTTTTGCCCTCAGCATGAGCAATACCTTGACCATTTGCATCCAATGCACTGGCGGTCACTTCCAGAGTTGTCACCTGTTTTTTCACAGGACGTTTTTTAGGAGAATAAAACTGCACCATAGTATTAAATTAAGTATCAATGACGGATTAACAGTGAAATGGCATCGTTTTAGAATACGCTGTATGTTTTTCAGCGTGACATGAATGACTATGCATTTCGAAAGAAAAACATAGAAAGAGTATAA
>NZ_MIIZ01000654.1:0-20792 GCF_001743005.1 Shigella sp. FC1967
GGAGTGATGACTCTCTTGTATAATGAGAAATTCCTCTTTGACTGGCCGATAGAAATATCGGCTTTTTTTTTAACTTGTTGATAGTAATAGTAATCATTAAAGAAATGTTAAAATAAGATAATAAAAAACTCTTTACCGTATCAGTAAAAGAGGTTCTAATATAATATATCTTAATAAATATTTAGGTGTTATTGCTTGGGTTTAAAACGTAATAAGCGGTTTGCGTTGCTTACAACCGTGATTGAAGACAGCGCCATTGCGGCACCTGCAACGACAGGGTTTAATAATGTACCTGTAAATGGGTATAAAATACCTGCTGCAATAGGAATACCTAAGCTGTTATAGATAAAGGCGCCGAATAAATTCTGTTTCATATTGCGTAGCGTACCTTTTGAGATCTCAAGCGCATCGGCAACACCATGCAAACTATGACGCATTAAGGTAATCGCGGCTGTTTCAATCGCAATATCACTACCGCCTCCCATGGCAATACCGACATCTGCTTTAGCTAATGCGGGAGCATCGTTAATACCATCCCCAATCATGGCAACACGACGACCTTCAGCTTGAAGTTCTGTAATGGCGTGTGCTTTACCTTCAGGCATGACGCCTGCAATAACCTGATCAATACCCGCTTCTTTTGCTATTGCATTTGCGGTAATTGGATTATCCCCCGTTAACATCACTAGACGATAACCTTGATGATGTAAACGTTGTAATGCACTTACGGTATCTTCACGGATTGGATCGCGAATAGAAAGTAATGCCGCAATTTTGCCGTTTTGCGCTAATAAAACCGGCGTTACCCCTTTGGAGGCTTGAGAATCAATTAATGAATTCACTTCACTAATATCAATACCCGATTCGACCATTAATTTAGGGTTACCTAAAAGTACCGTTTTACCATTAATTTCACCACTTAATCCCATACCTGCTAAGGTACGAAACTTGTTTACGTCAGGTAAATGAATGCCTTCAGCTCGTGTTAAAATAGCTTTGGCTAATGGGTGATTAGATCCTTTTTCCAAAGAAGCGGCTAAGGTAATCGCTAGAGTTTCATCTACTTGATTGAAAGTATGAATTTCAGTGACCTGAGGCATACCTTCTGTCAATGTACCGGTTTTATCAAAGACTAAAGTATCTAGCTTACTCGCTTGTTGTAGTGCATCTGCATCACGGACTAACACGCCGTATTCAGCCGCGCGACCTACACCTGAAATAATCGACATAGGCGTAGCTAAACCTAAAGCACAAGGGCATGCGATGATAAGAACGGTTGTGATAATGACCAGTGCATAGGTAATTTGTGGTGACGGGCCAAAGAAATACCAAATAGCACCTGCAATAAGCGCGATAACAACGACAACAGGTACAAATACGCCTGAAATTTTATCCGCTAATTGACCTATTTCGGGTTTACTACTTTGCGCTTGACGAACTAATTTAATAATACGTGCAAGTGTTGTTTTGCTTCCCACGGCTGCCGCTTTAAATAGCACTGAGCCATCCTGAACCGTTGTTCCCGCATGAATAGTGTCACCCACGGTTTTTTGCTGCGGAATTGGCTCACCTGTTAGCATTGCCTCATCCATCCACACTTCGCCTTGGATTATATCCCCATCCACCGGTACTTTATCACCCGTTGCTAAACGTAAAGTCATTCCTTGTTTAATATCCGCCAATGGCATTTCAACTTCACCGTTTTCAGTGATCACTCTTGCTGTTGGTGGCGTTAAATCTAATAGTCGTTCTAGTGCCTTAGATGAACGTTGACGCGCTCTTTGCTCAAGCATATGACCCAGATTGATTAAACCGATAATCATTGCACTGGCTTCATAATAGAGATGTCGAGCTTGAGCCGGGAACACTTCTGGCCATAAGTTCACGGTAATAGAATAGAGCCATGCTGCTCCTGTTCCTAATGCAACGAGGGTATCCATTGTTGCACTGCGGTTTTTTAAACTCTGCCATGCGCTACGATAGAAATGCCCACCCGCAACAACCATCACAAATAGCGTTACAATACCAATGCCTAACCAAATGCTATGATTGGCTTCTGTGAGCATCATATTGTCGCCAATCATTCCCCAAATCATTACAGGGATGCCAACAATTAAGGCTAATGTCGCTTGCCAGCGAAAACGTTTCATATTGGCAACAGCAACTTCTTGCTGACGTTCTCTGCGTTTTACATCATCTTGAATAATTTCAGCGCCATAACCCGCTTTTTCAATCGCAGTCACAAGAGCATCATGATCGATTTCACCGGTCACTAATGCACTGCGCTCAGCCAGATTTACACGCACATTTTCAACACCATCAACGGATTGTAATGCTTTGTGAACCTTGTTGACGCAACTTGCACAGGTCATGCCATCAATTAAAAGTTGAACACTACTGTCATCATCAACATCGATTTCAGCGCCATTATCAATATCAGTATTCTCAACTGGAATATCACAAATAGCCGCTGACGATGCTTCCAGTTGTGCATGCGTTTGCGTCAGCGGCTCAGTTTTTGGGAAATCAGTACCTGCGAGTTGTGCTTCAAAACCCGCGTCTTTAATGGCAGTAATTAAGGTTTCAGCGGTTGCGGAACCGGTTACTTTTGCGTGAGTTAATTCAACGTCAGCCGTTTCAACCCCTGCCGTATTTTCTAGCGCTTTTTTAACTGAACCGACACAGTGACCACAATTTAAACCCGATAGCGTTAACTGAATTGTGTTGTCTGTGGGCGCTAAGCTTGCTTGAAAGCCTTCAGCTGTTATCGCTGCAATTAAAGTATCCGCAGTCGCGTCACCAAAAATTTCGGCTGACTCTTTTGTCACATTAACGGCGGCAACACCTTCAACGGCTAATAATGCTTTTTCAGTTTTACCGACACATTTCATGCAGTTAAGCCCACTTAGGCTTAGTTTTACGTCGGGCAGTGTTGCAACACTTGCTTCATAACCTGCATCTTCAATTGTTTTGATTAAACTTTCAGCGGTTGCATCACTGTCAATTTTAGCGTATTGAATAGTTACAATTGCCTGCTCTATGTCATTGCGAGCATCAAGTGCTTTTTTTACACTATTAACACAATGGGAGCATGAAAGTCCTTTTAGTGCGAATATTATAGTTTTTGCCATGTTAATTATCTCCATCATAAAAGCGTTACCTCTATTATTGCGCAATATTCGGTAACTTGCTTTCTTTAAAGGTTTTTTTCTTATCAGTGATAAAGGCTAAACCTTTCCGCGAGGGGAAGGTCAAGGGGGAATTTTGAATATTAGTGAAATAGCAACTAAAACAGGATTAACGGCTAAAGCTATTCGGTTTTATGAAGAAAAAGACTTGATAACCCCACCCAAAAGAGGTGAAAACGGCTATCGCTATTATCAAGCTCAACATATTGAAGAGTTAACTTTATTACGCCAAGCGAGAGAGGTTGGTTTTAGTTTAGAAGAGTGCAGGGCTTTATTGATGTTGTTAAGAGATCCTTCTCGTCATAGTTCTGACGTGAAAGAAGCCACCTTAAAAAAAGTGGCTGAAATCGAAAAAACAATTAATGAGCTTAATGCCATTCGCCAGCGATTACTTTTATTAGCTAGCGAATGTCCTGGTGATGATGGTGCTGATTGCCCAATCATCAATCATTTGTCAGGGTGTTGTCATCATCAGAAACAGTCGGTTTAAACGCAATCACTTGTAAGGTAATACCATCAATTGAGATTACTGTTACCTTATCGCCGGCAAGTAATGGCGTGTCTGAATAAACACGCCAACTGCCATCAGCTAATTTTACGCGACTAAAACCATTTTCAGTATCTGATAATAAAACAGCATGAACACCAATCAGTTGATGTGTTTTCTGATTTAAGTTTTCAGCTTCTTTTGATAGTTTTCTGCGTTTAAGCCAAAGGTGCCAAAGCACAGCACTAATAACCGTTAAGAGCGCAAATAAAACACCTTGAATAGGCCAGCTAATGGGTAATATCCATGTGATCAACGATACACACAGCGCCGCCATTCCTGACCATAAAAGGTATCCTGCTGTTCCTAACATTTCTGTAATTAACAGCAAGCCACCAAGACAAAGCCAGAAAAGTGCAGGTTGAGCACTAATCCATTCCATCATAATTAATTGCTCTTGTTGCCAGAGTCACTTTTTTTGGTATTAAGTAATTCAGAAATACCGCCAATCGCGCCCATGAGATTACTTGCTTCTAATGGCATCATAATCACTTTACTGTTATTAGCTGAGCCAATTTGAGATAGTGCATCAGTATATTTTTGTGCAACAAAGTAATTTATGGCTTGCATATCACCTTTTGCAATGGCCTCAGATACCATTTGTGTTGCCTTGGCTTCTGCTTCTGCAGCACGTTCACGAGCTTCTGCTTGTAAGAACGCAGATTGACGCTCACCTTCCGCCTTCAGTATTTGTCCTTGTTTTTCACCTTCAGCTTTTAAGATCGCCGCTTGACGAATACCTTCAGCTTCAAGAATATCAGCACGTTTAGTACGTTCTGCTTTCATCTGAGCATTCATTGCAGAAATTAATTCTTTTGGTGGACGGACATCACGAATTTCAATACGGGTAATTTTAATACCCCAAGGGTTTGTTGCATCATCAACAATTAGTAAAAGGCGGCTGTTAATTTGGTCACGTTGAGAAAGAATTTCATCAAGTTCCATTGAGCCTAATACGGTACGGATATTCGTTAATGTTAAGTTGATAATCGCAAGCTCAAGATTATTAACTTCATACGCCGCTTTTACAGGGTCAATGACTTGAATAAAGCAGACGGCATCAATGCTGACGTTGGCGTTATCACGAGAAATAACTTCTTGAGAAGGAATATCAAGTACTTGTTCCATCATATTGATACGGCGACCAATACGATCAACAAATGGCACGAGAATTTGAAGCCCTGGAGCCAAAGTACGAGTGTAACGACCAAAGCGTTCGACAGTCCACTGATAACCCTGTGGAACGGTTTTAACACCGCATAAAACTAAAATAATAGCGAATAAGATGATAATACCAATGACTATTTCCATATACCTGTCCTAAGTCTTCTTGATAAGATAATAAAATTAATAAAGTAAAGAATACACCATACGACGATATTTCGACGCCAAATTATCATTAGTTCCTAAGGCTGATAGAATATCCATCAGGGTTTTCTTAACTTGTCCATCACCTGCATTTAGATCTTTTTTGATAAAGCTAAATAGCAACGCTAACGCCTCTTCATTACGAGCAACTTCATGTAATTTTAGTGCAAGTTGAATGGCAAGATCGGTATTTTCAGGTTGTTGATTAAAATCATTCTGTAATTGTTGAATTTCAGGCGTATCAGCAGCCTGTTTTTGTAATTCAATTTGGGCTAACAAACTATGATAGTAACTGTCTTGATCTTGTAATGGGATAGTTATTAACAGAGTTTGAGCTTCTTCATTTTTATTTAAAGAAATTAAAGCCCCCGCCAGTGCGAGCGTAATTTCACTGTTTTTAGGTGCGAGTTGATGTGCTTCTTTGAGTAGAGGTAACGCTTCTTCGGCTTTTCCTTCAGAAAGTAATTGCGCCGCTTGCGCCGCTTTTAACTCTTCTGGTTTTGGTAATACATTGGCTAATACTTGGCGGATCGCTTCTTCAGGTTGAGGGCCTTGGAAACCATCAACTGGGCGACCTTCTTGTAAAATATAAACAGTTGGAATAGCACGTAGCCCAAATTGTGAGGCTATCATTTGTTCAACATCACAATCCAATTTTGCCAAAATAAATTGATCAGCAAATTCGGCTGCCAGTTTATCTAATGTTGCGCCAAGCTCTGCACAATGAGGGCTACGTTCTGAATAGAAATACATCATAACTGGTTTAGTCATGGATTGTTCTATAATTTGTTGAATATTTGATTCATTTACATCAACAATATGTGCAGTTGCTAACATTAATTTTTCCCTTTTTGAGAGTTTTAAATATAGATGCGATTTATAACGCTATTTCATTAATAAGTAAGGGTGAAATCGCAAAAATCAAGCCTTGCCGCTCTGGCGACTGAGAATAGCATCCATTAACGCATCAGGTAGAAAACGTTTTAGTATTCTGACGGCGTAAGTTAATAAGGTTACGGGATAACGTATCTTAGGTTTTGGGCTTTCTAAAGCATGAATAAGCTTTTTCACGACATCTTCAGGTGTTAATGTGAAACGACTCGCAATCCCAGGGTTTTTTACCGGCTTATCTTTTTCAGCTTGAGCGACATTTTCAGTAAAACAAGTTCGTATTGGACCTGGCTCTATTAAACTGACTTTAACACCGGTATGCGCTATTTCCATTCTTAGCGCATCTGACCACGCCTCTACGGCATATTTACTGGCAGCGTAAGCGCCTCGACCAGATGTTGAAATAATCCCCATTACAGAACTCGTTTGAATAATTCTTCCTTCACCATGAGGTAACATTGCAGGTAGAAGTAATGTAGTAAGCTGATGTAAACCAAAAAAGTTAGTAGAAAACTGTTTTTCCATTTGTTGACGAGTAATGGCATCTAATGAGCCATAAACACCAAATCCACCATTATTAAATAATCCATATAAACGACCGTTTGTTAGCTGAATAACTTCTAGAGCCGCATTTTCAACGCTTTTGGGATCATCAAGGTCAAGATGGATTGGTTCTAATCCCAGTGTTTCCATGCGTTCAAGGTCTTCACCTTTACGGCAAGCAGCAAGAACGCGATAGCCTCTTTTCTTTAGTGCTTTTGCTGCACAGAGTCCTATCCCACTGGAACTTCCTGTAATCAATACCGTTTTTTGCATAATTTTACAATTAATCTCGTTTAATCTACGTCAACTACTGTCAGAATAGTCTAACGTGTTAAGTAAGGGGATAATGTTTCATCCATCCACTGCGCAATAAAAGGTTGAGCATCTTCATTGGGGTGTATGCTGTCATTTTGCATCCACTCAGGTTTATCAGCGACTTGCTCCATATAAAAAGGGAGCAGAGGAAGCGCATTATCTTCAGCGAGCTTTGGATAGATTGCTGAAAATGATTGTGTATAACGTTTACCGTAATTAGGTGAAATCATTATTTGCATAAAAAGTGGCGTTGCGCCGGCATCTTTTACTTGTGTAATGATGTTTTGTAATGCCTCTTTTGTTTGTGCAACAGGGTATCCTTGTAAGCCATCATTTGCACCTAATTCAATTAAAACCCAACGTGGTTGATGTTGTTTTAATAAATCAGGAAGCCTATTTTGTCCCTGAAAGGCCGTTTCACCACTAATACTTGCATTGATAACATTAATGTCAGGGTGGGTTGTTTTCCATTTATCAGCAAGGCGTTGTGGCCATGCACTTTCAATTGGAAGACGATATCCTGCACTCAAGCTGTCACCAAAGATTAGAAAGGTATCAGCAGCAATCGCCTTAAAGCTAAACATCATCATAACGATAAGGAAAAATGTATGTCGACGGAAAAGGTTCTTGAAGTTCATCAGTTAACCAAACAAGTAGGAGAAGGTGATAGTCAGATCTCTATATTGCAGGGTGTTGAGCTAGTTGTCGAGTCTGCACAAACAATTGCGTTAATCGGTGAGTCAGGATCGGGCAAATCGACCCTATTAGGTATCATTGCTGGATTAGATGATGGTAGCTCTGGCAGTGTGCATTTAATGGGGAAAGAACTCACTCAAATGAATGAAGAAGAACGCGCCAAGTTGCGAGCCCAACATGTCGGGTTTGTTTTTCAATCATTTATGCTGATCCCAACATTGAATGCACTCGAAAATGTGCAGTTGCCCGCATTATTAAAAGGTGAGTCAGAAAAACACAGTCATGCACGTGCTGTTGATTTGCTGAAGCTGTTAGGATTAGGCGAACGTTTATATCATATGCCAGCACAACTTTCTGGCGGTGAGCAACAACGCGTTGCATTAGCAAGAGCATTTTGTACTCAGCCGGCTATTCTTTTTGCTGATGAGCCAACGGGAAACCTTGATCGTAAGACGGGTGATAAAATTGCAGATTTGTTGTTCTCGCTTAACCGAGATTATGCAACAACATTGATTTTAGTGACTCATGACAATGAGCTAGCCGCTCGTTGCCAAAGACGATTACGATTAGTCGATGGACAACTTAAGGAGGAGTCATGATTTGGCGTTGGTTTTGGCGTGAATGGCGTTCTCCTGCATTATTAATTGTTTGGCTTTCTTTAGCGCTAGCAGTTGCTTGTGTGCTTGCTTTAGGGCGTATAGGCGATCGCATTGATAAAAGCATTTACGCTCAAAGTCGTGATTTAATTGCTGGCGATTTAGTTTTACGGGCATCTTATCCCGTTGATGAAAACTGGCTTATAGCGGCGAAAAAAGAAGGGTTAACGCTCAGTCGCCAAATGCAATTTACTACGATGTCTTATGCTCCTGAAGGCGATATACCACAGCTTGCATTGGTAAAAGCTGCGGATAAATTATATCCACTGTATGGTGAATTAGAAACAGAGCCAGCAGGGCTAAAACCTGAAAAAGGAACGGCACTTGTTGGTGCCAGATTACTTGAATTACTTGATATAAAAGTCGGCGATAAGATTGATGTAGGCGATGCCTCATTTACGATTAGTGGTGTGTTAATTCAAGAGCCCGATAGTGGATTTAATCCGTTTCAAATTGCACCCCGTATTTTAATTAGTCTTGATGATGTTGAAGCAACAGGTGCGGTGCAACCCGGAAGTCGCCTGACATATCGCTATATGTTTGCAGGTAACGAGTCCGTTATTGATCGTTATCAGCAACGTTTCGACCCACTATTAAAACCCGATCAGCGTTGGAATAGTTTAAAACAAGATAGTGGAGCACTTTCACAATCCATGGAACGTGCGAAAAATTTTCTTTTGCTTTCAGCGCTATTGACGCTATTGCTTGCTATATCGGCAGTTGCTGTTTCAATGGCTCATTATTGCCGTAGTCGCCATACCTTAATTGCAGTACTAAAAACGTTGGGGGCAGATAAACGTGCATTGAGAAAATGGATCGTTGGGCAATGGGGGGTGATCCTTATTGGTGCTATTGTTGTTGGCTCATTAGTAGGGCTTATTTTTGAGGCAATACTGCTACAAATTTTAGCGCCAGTTTTACCTAAAAGTTTGCCTGAAGCGAGCTTTTTGCCATGGATATGGTCTGTGGGCTCTTTGTTGTTAATCGCTTTATTAACAGGATTAAGACCTTACTATCAATTAATGGCAACACAACCTTCTCGCGTATTAAGAAGTGATACTACGGCGCCTATATGGCCTCTTCGTTATTATTTACCAATAGTAGGCTTAATTATTGTTGGCGCTTTAACGCTTTTTGCAGGAACAGGCGTCTTACTTTGGTCAATTCTATTTGGTGTTATTGTTATTGCTTTTTTACTCGGAATAATTGGCTGGTTAGGATTATGGGTATTAAAACAGTTTACATTTCGCCAACTTAGTGCGCGCTTAGCCGTCACTCGTTTATTACGACAGCCTTTTCAAACGATGACTCAGCTTGCAGCCTTCGCGCTCTCATTTATGTTGTTAACGCTTTTAGTCCTTATTCAAGGTGATTTACTTGATAAATGGCAAAAGCAATTACCCGCAGATAGTCCGAACTATTTTCTAATCAATATGTCTGCGCCTCAAGTTCAAGAAATTAATACTTTATTGGCAAAACATGATGTTGAACCAATGGATGCATTCCCGGTGGTATTAGCACGTTTAACTCAAATTAATGAGCATAATGCTAAAGAGTGGGCTGATAAACGTGATGCAGGTAATAACACCGTTCGTCGAGAGCTTAACTTAACGTGGCATAGCGAATTGCCAAAAGATAACGTGATTATTGAGGGCACATGGCCTCCTATGGGGAATGGCGTTTCTCTTGATCAAGGCGTTGCTGAAAAACTCGATATTAAGTTGGGTGATGAATTAACATTTGTCGGTGATACTCGTGAATTTAAGTCCATTGTTACTAGTATTCGCCATGTCGATTGGGAGAATATGCGCCCTAATTTCTTCTTTATTTTCTCTGAAGAAGGGTTAAGTAATCAGCCAGAAAAATGGATGAGTAGTTTTTATTACAATGGCGAGGGCGCATTAATTACTGCGCTCAATCGTCAATTTCCAACCGTAAGTGTGTTAGATACAGGTGCATTAATTCAGCAAGTTCAGCAGATCTTACAGCAAGTCAGTCGAGCTTTGGAGATTATGGTTGGATTGGTCATGCTCTGTGGTGCTTTATTGCTAGTTGCTCAAATTCAGGTAGGAATGACACAACGACGCATTGAGTTAGTCGTGTATCGAACATTAGGTGCAGGTAAATCATTATTAAGACGGACTCTTTGGGCTGAATTTGCATTATTAGGTTTAATGGCGGGATTAGCTGCGGCGATTGGCGCTGAAGTCGCATTAAGTTTATTACAAATATCGGTGTTTAATTTCCCTTGGCAACCGCAATGGGGAATGTGGATCACCGTACCTATTGTTGCGGCATTATTGCTTTCATTATGTGGTAGTATCTTAGGCGTCAGACTGTTGCAAGATAAAGGGCAATATCGACGAATTCAAGGCGAATAATGAAAATAAATAAGGCGAATAAATAGCGTTAAATAAAAATGCTGATATTATTAAAATATCAGCATTTTTTTGTGTGAAAAGATAATTATTCTTTTATCACATAAGCATAAATTTGCTTACTGCCATCCCCTTCATCATAAATATAAACCCCCTGAAGCTCAGTTGAAAAGCCTGGAAGCTGATTAATTGTGACTTCAAGTGCCTGAAAATAACGTAAAACAGCACCCCCCCAAATTTCGCCAGGTACAGCACATAAAACACCTGGTGGATAAGGTAAGGCACCTTCAGCGGCAATTCGGCCGGCTAATTTATTTAAAGGTAACAATTCAACATTACCACGAACAAACTCAATATTAGCTTGTTGCGGGCTTAGTGCTCGCTTAGGAAAATGATTTTTTCTAAACATCTGTTTTTGCAGTAACTTGATATTGTACGTGACACAAATATCATGCATTTCCTGACAGAGTTGACGCAATGTATAACCCTGATAACGAGATTGATAGCGACGGCAAACAGAAGGTAATATTTGTTCTAATAACACATCTTCCACTAAGTATTTTTCAAATTGAACAATCAAAGAAATTAAGCGATCAAACTTCGCTTGATGCTCTGCGGGTGTTAGCAAAAATAAGATTGAATTGAGATCGCTTTTTTCAGGGATAACACCGTGTTCACGTAGATAATTTGCCAAAATAGATGCTGGTACACCAAAAGATCCATATTCTCCTGTATGAGGGTCGATCCCTGGCGTTGTAAGCATTAATTTGCAAGGATCAACAAAGTATTGATTGGTGGTGTAACCTTCAAATGAGTGCCAATTATCATTAGGAATAAAATTGAAAAAACGCTGATCGCGAGCGATTTCATCTGTATCGTGATCTTGCCAAGCAAGTCCATCAACCATTTCAGGAATAAATGGCTTAATAAACTGGCACTGTTTTAGTAATGACTTGCGGGCTTCAATGCCTTGCTTTACGCAACTCATCCACATTGCTTCACCACTTTTGCCAGAATGCATTTTGGCATTGACATCAAGAGCTGCAAAAAGAGGGTAAAACGGGCTGGTGGATGCATGCATCATAAAAGCATTATTCATACGTTTATGATTAACATAACGTGATTGCCCTTTCAGGTGAGCATCTTTTTTATGTATCTGTGAGGTTTGTGAAAATCCCGCTAATTGTTTATGAACGGATTGAGTAACGAGAATACCAGGATCGTCTTTATTAAGCGTTAATAATAAAGGCGAACATTGTTTCATCATGGGAATGAATTGTTCATAACCCACCCATGCAGAATCAAATAAAATATAATCACAAAGATGGCCAATTTTATCGACCACTTGCCTTGCGTTGTAAATCGTACCGTCATAAGTGCCTAGTTGAATAACGGCTAAACGGAAAGGACGTTTATCGAATTGACGTTCTGGGATAATTTCGGCAATTTGTTGGCGTAAATAGTGTTCTTCAAAGCAATGAGCATCAATACCACCGATAAAGCCAAAAGGATTACGAGCCGTCTCTAAATAAACAGGTGTTGCTCCTGCTTGAATGAGTGCGCCATGATGATTGGATTTATGGTTATTTCTATCAAATAACACTAAATCATTTGGCGCCAATAAGGCATTTAAGGCAACTTTATTAGATGAGGATGTTCCATTTAAAACAAAATAGGTTTTATCGGCATTAAACACTTGCGCGGCAAAAGTTTGAGCATCATAAGGCGCACCTTCATGAATAAGCAAATCCCCCATTTCCACATCAGCATTACAAAGATCAGAGCGGAATAGATTCTCACCAAAATATTGATAAAACTGCTCACCAGCAGGATGACGACGGAAAAATTCTCCGCCTTGATGACCAGGACAATCAAAAGCGATATTCTTTTCGGCAACATAATTCACTAAACGTGAAAAAAAGGGGGTGGTCAGATCCTCTTCATATTGCTGTGCTGCTTTATTAATTAACGCACTATTTTTTTGATGTGCTTTTTTATCCGTAATTACAACCCCTGAAACTTGATTGAGCAATTCAGCACTGATTGCATCATTAAGATTAACAGCAATAAATACGGGGAGTTGAAAGCCTGTTTGATGAATGCGATCTAATTCGCCCGACTCAATATCTGATAATGACAACACGACTGCTGATACTTGCGCTAAATTTGCATCAACAATATCAACGATCGGACGTTCACAATAAAAATAGTGTGAAAGAGTAGGGTGACACGCCAACTTCATTTTTTTCATTATGCTCGTGTTTTTATCAATAGAATAATTGGCGAACAATATACTTGGTTGTGGATGTGATTGAAATAAATTAAAAGAAAAATGGCGTTCTATGCATTTAAATCGCATAAAATACCATTTTAATCAATGAGTCAATGGAGAATTTATATGGAAATAAACGTATCCACTTTCTATCTATTATTGGGCAATGGGAGCAGACTTCTCGAGATAAACCGTTTGAGATGGAAAAGCAAAATCAGCGCCATGTTTATGCACAATTTCAATTATCTTTAAATAGACTTCTTGCTGAGCTTCAAGCCACTGTGCCCATACCGTTGTTTTAGTAAAACAATACACCATGATATTGAGTGAAGAGTCTGTAAATTGATTAAAATAGACTAATAATGTTTGTTGTGTATCGATTTTGTCATTTTGCATTAGCATGGTGCGAATATCTTCAACGATAACACCTATTTTATCTGAATCTTCATAACGCAAGCCAAGTTCAGTTTGGATCCGCCTATTTGTCATTCTTCCTGGATTTTCCACACTAATTGAGGAAAAAATGGAGTTGGGAATATAAAGTGGTCGGTGATCAAACGTAATGATTTTGGTAATGCGCCAACCAATTTCGACTACAGTGCCTTCAATATTACGGTCTGGAGAACGTACCCAATCACCAATATTAAAAGGACGATCAAAATAGAGCATCACACCAGAGAATAGATTACTTAATACATCTTTACTTGCCATACCAATGGCGATCCCACCTAATCCTCCGAATGTCATTAAGCCGGATAAGCTCATACCAAAATGCTCACCAAACAATAAAACGATAATGACAAATAACGTGATTTTGAATATGCGAGAAATAATGCGAGCAGAAGTCGGATCACTGCCTTTTTTAATTTGAGCATCTTCTAGCCGATTAATGAGTAAGAAAAATTTTCTCATTAAAATTAATGCAATGCCGATATAGGTGAAAAAATTAATCATCCTAAATGAGATAAAATGGAGATTAAAATCGACCACGGCCATTTCACAATATTGGCTTAAGATAAACACTAGACTACAAAGCAAGATAGCTTGGCTGATATGAACAATAATATTTCTATGGCGTTTTTTCTTTTTGTCATGAAAAAAGAGATACGATGACAAAACCAACAAAACAGGCTAAAGCGATGCCAATACCTATTGAGTATTTTATTATTAATGCATCATTCATCAGTTTCATGTCTCCTTAGAAAATGCGTTTTTATAATACGAAACTCGCTATCTTGCTTATTTCATGGTTATTTTTCTTGCTCACTCGCATGCTGAAATTTAGGATAAACTGGCGGTTTCATAAATAGAGTGACCGCTAAAATGAATAAAACAGGTAGGGTTAAAATCAAGAATGCGGGGGTAAAACTACCTGATATATCTTTGATGGCTCCTGCAAAGAAGGGGGCTAAACAAGCCAGTGTTGAAATTAAATTCATCACTGAAAATAGTTCAAGGTAAGGGGTGCGACCAAAATAGTTAGCAAGCAATATACTTGATGCTAAGAATGTCATGCCATACCCGATACCGACACAAACCGTAAATAAGATCAGGTAAATCCAAGAATTAGCCATACTTAGTGCAAGTAACCCAATGATTATAATACTTAAGCTTGCGATAAGTAATTTTTTAGGTTCTAACCATTCACCAATTGCGCCACCCGCTAATCGAGAGAAAGCATTGATAAATGCCATGCTACTTAATAGTGTCGCGGCAATAGTTTCGCCAAAACCATTCTCAATAATATGTGCAACAGCAAAGCTATTAACCGTGATCCCACACCATAAAAAAGCGGTGTAAGTCGCAGCAATAACATAAAATTGCCATGTTCTTAAAGCATGACGAGCTGTCCAAATTTCTTTGGTTTGATAAATACGTTTTTTGGTTTGAAGTTGGCTAATTTTTTTTGCGTGCTCTTGCTCTTTATTACCTTCGCGTAAAAATAAAATGGTAAGAAGAGTAACAACAGTGAGTGTGAGTGCTGAAATAAGCCAGTGCATTCGCCATGTATGCCATAAATGAGTTGCTAAAAAGTAGATCCAAGGTCCAGCAACACCACCTAATCCACCAATGGTAAAGTAGACACCAAAAGCAAAAGACTGTTTTTCAAATAAGCGAGAAATCACATAAGTACCAGGCACAGTAGCCAGTAGTGTAAAACCAACACCTAACAGTGCCGTACCCAAAAAATAACGCGCAATAGTGTATGTTTCATAAAGAAAATAGAAACCACTGACAAAAATGATTAACCCTATAAGTAATGTAAGACGAACACTTAATTTACGGATCAGTAATGTAGGTAAAAAACTCGCAAGACCGCAGGTTAATCCTAATAACGTAAAGCCAAGGCCAGCTTGAGTCCAGTTCCACCCTAGCTCGTTTATCATACTAGGAAGAACAACACCTAAAGAGGTAAATGTGGTAGCGGTAGCTAAAAAATACACAAAGCCCAATAATATCAGCATACTCCACTGATAAACGGGCCCAAAAACTTGTTGCGTGACTTGCATCCTGACTCCATCGAATGGGTGCAGTAACCTGAATAATCAGGAGAAAATAGCGAATAACAGACCTATTTATTTAAGGTCTGTTCGTTTAAAGGCTATTATTCTCTAACTTTATGAGTCGGACTGCTAGCTTAATTTTTCTAAAGCCCATTCGATAGGGTACTGATAGGCATCATCAAGCATTGCACTTAATAATTCGAGTGTTTCTTTCAGTGGTTGATTATCGCGATGTACAAGATTGAGATGACCCACTTTGCGCACAGGACGAACCTCTTTTTCATACCAATGTAAATGAACTAATGGCAATGAAAGCCATTGAGGATTGACATTAGTACCAATCAAATTAACCATTACTGCTGGTTGGCAAACCTCAGGTTTGGGCATCGGTAAATCTAAAATTGCACGTAGGTGTAACTCAAACTGACTAATTGAAGCCCCATTTTGTGTCCAATGACCACTGTTATGAACACGAGGGGCTAATTCGTTGATAAGTAATTTATTGCCAACGATAAAGCATTCCATCGCCATTACACCAACATAGTTGAGCTTATTAAGGATCGCGGTCAGCATTTTTTCTGCTAACAGTTGTTGTTCTGACGATGGGGTTGGTAATGCAACACTCATGCGTAAAATGCCATCTTGGTGAAGATTGTGAGTTAAAGGGTAGAAAACGCAGTTCCCACGACAATCTCTTGCTCCCACTAATGACACTTCACCTGAAAAGGGAATACCCTGCTCGACAATACATTCACCATAAATCTCAGCCGGTAATTGCTGTTCTTCGCCCGGATGAATGCGCCATTGACCGCGCCCGTCATAACCACCCACACGGCGCTTTACAATAATAAAATCACCCAGTTGTGCGAAAATATCAGGCCATTGTGTTGGTGACGTTAATGGTTGCCAAGCTGCCGTGGCCAAACCTAGTTCATCGATAAGTTGTTTCTGAGGCAATCTATCAGCAAGTAATGGAAAAATATCACGGTTTACAAAGTTAGTATGACGTTCTAATTCTTTGGTCAGAGGGGTTTCAGGCCAGCGTTCAATTTCCGCCGTGATGATACTTTTTTGATAGGGAACGGCTTCTGGCTCTGCATCTAATCCTACGGGATAAACCGCAATTCCTAAAGGCTCACCCGCTTGTCTTAGCATTCGCCCTAATTGACCATTTCCAAGCACACAAACTGGTTTCATAGTGCCTCCCTTGGATCTGGGTTATTTAATACATCGTCAGTTTGTGCGGTACGCCATGCAGTTAATGCTTCAAAAATAGTTGGAGAGTGTAACGCTAAAATTTGAGCGGCTAATAAAGCCGCATTGGCAGCGCCAGCTTTACCAATCGCTAATGTTCCCACCGGAATGCCTTTTGGCATTTGTACAATAGAATAAAGGCTATCAATACCGCTTAATGCTGCACTTTGAACAGGAACACCTAATACAGGAACGAGCGTTTTTGCTGCGAGCATACCCGGTAAATGGGCTGCACCGCCGGCTCCTGCAATAATGACCTCAAAACCATTATCTTTTGCCTGTTCTGCAAAGCTAAATAGCTTATCAGGGGTACGATGGGCTGAGACAATCTCAACATGATAAGGAAGTTGTAGAGCGTCTAGTACATCGGCGGCATGAGACATTGTTGCCCAGTCGCTTTTAGAGCCCATTACAATAGCGATACGAGCGGAAGAGGTATTTAGACCAACTTGAGAAGACATTACTTAACTGCTCCTGTAAGCATAAACGGATATAGCCTAATAAACTGAGCATGATAGTATCACGCTAACATGCGCAGGAAAACGTTTGCGTAGAGAAAAAATAGCCTTTTTATGGAGACAATAAGCAAAATAACTTAAAAGGGGAAATGAATAAGTTCTATTTTTTCAGCCGTCACTTTAAACATAGAACCTTCTGTATGCCAAGCACCTAATACACCGCGATAATGTAGTTTATTATCAATGTTGACAGTATGAATTGCTGGGCGATGAGTATGACCGTGGATCATCCATTCTGTATTGAAATGTTTAAAAGTATCAATTACAGCCTGCGGGTTAACATCCATAATGGCATCTGATTTGTATTGATTTTCGTGCTGGCTGCGTGAACGCATTTTGTCAGCGATACGCAGTCGAATAAATAGAGGCAGTAGCAAGAATAAGCGCTGAATACATTTATTATGTACTTTTTTACGGTAACGTTGATATGCTTTATCGTCCGTACAAAGTGTATCACCATGCAAAATTAAGATACGATAGTTCTCAATTTCGAGCACTTTTTCTTGAGGAAGTAAGGTGATACCACTCTCTTTCGCAAAGCGAGAGCCAATTAAAAAATCACGATTTCCATGAATAAAATAGCAAGGCACTCCTGCATTTTTTAGCGTCATCAGTGCTTGAGCAATTTGTTGATGTAAAGGATTAGGATCATCGTCTCCGATCCAAAAATCAAAAAAATCACCTAAGATATAAAGTGCTTTTGCATGAATGGCTTGTTCTTTTAGAAAGCGAAGAAAACCGGCAGTAATTGCCGGTTCATGTTCACTTAAATGCAGGTCTGCAATAAAAAGCGTACACATAAAAAGTGAGGCTTATTCGCTAACCGTTACACTTTTAATGACGATATCTTCGCGAGGAACATCTTGGTGGAAACCGCTACGACCTGTGGAAACTGCTTTAATTTTATCAACAACGTCCATACCTTCAACAACTTCAGCAAACACACAGTATCCCCAACCATTTGTATTTTCAGCACGGAAGTTTAAGAAATCGTTGTCTGCAACGTTGATAAAGAACTGAGCAGTAGCTGAATGTGGATCGTTCGTACGAGCCATTGCTAATGTACCACGGTTGTTTGCTAGGCCATTGTTTGCTTCGTTTCTTACAGGTGCTTTGGTCGCTTTTTGGTTCATACCTGGTTCAAAACCACCACCTTGGATCATAAAACCATTGATGACGCGGTGGAAAATAGTGTTATCGTAGAATCCTTCTTTACAATAGTCTAAAAAATTTTCTACGGTTGCAGGTGCTTTGTCTGCAAATGTATTAATCACGATATCGCCGTAATTGGTATGAAAAGTAACCATATTCAGATCCTAATATAATTTTAGCTTTACCCAGATTTGGGCATAAACAACAGTCTCGTTTTTATATCACAGTTGCCTAATTTAGTCAGTACGCATCTTTTTCTCGCGCCACTTTTCTTCCTCTTTAAAAGACTAAAACAAGAAAAAACACATTTTTCGCCAAAATTTGAACAAATAACAGAAGTTTGATTGTTCACTATCAGCGATTGAACAGTGAAAATAAGCGCTGAGCAGAGTAAGATATAAACCTTAATCTTGAGTTTGCTTTGCTTTCAAGATCCAATATCCTAATTAATATCATGTTATAGTAGTTGTTATTTTCTTTTATATAAAAACGTAATAAACACGTACAGTTGAAAACGGGAACGTCCACTGATGCTAAAGATTTTTAATACTCTCACTCGCCAAAAAGAAGAATTTAAACCTATCCATGCAGGAAAAATAGGTATGTACGTGTGTGGCATCACTATTTATGACTTATGCCATATTGGTCATGGACGTACATTTGTGGCTTTTGATGCCATAACCCGTTATTTGCGCTACTTAGGGTACGATGTTCACTATGTTCGTAACGTAACGGATGTGGATGATAAAATTATCAAACGTGCGATTGAAAATAATGAAACATGTGAGCAATTAACCACTCGTATGTTAGCTGAAATGCATAAAGATTTTGATGCATTAAATATTGCTCGTCCTGATTCAGAGCCTCGTGCAACACACCATATTGCTGAAATTATTGAATTAACAGAAGCGCTAATTAAGCGTGGGCATGCTTATGTTGCCGATAATGGCGATGTGATGTTTGCGATTGATACCGATCCTGATTATGGCTTACTTTCCCGCCAAGATTTAGAGCAACTACAAGCTGGTGCTCGAGTTGAAGTCGCTAACGTAAAACGCAATCCAATGGATTTCGTCTTATGGAAAATGTCTAAACCGGGTGAGCCAAGCTGGAGATCTCCATGGGGAGACGGTCGCCCTGGTTGGCATATCGAATGTTCTGCGATGAATGGTAAAGAATTAGGACATCATTTTGATATTCATGGTGGAGGTTCAGACTTAATGTTCCCTCATCATGAAAATGAAATAGCGCAATCAACATGTGCTCATGATGGTCCTTACGTTAATTACTGGATGCATTCTGGTATGGTGATGGTAGACAAAGAGAAAATGTCTAAATCACTTAATAACTTTTTTTACTATTCGCGACGTATTAGCTTATTACGATGCTGAAACAGTGCGTTACTTCTTATTATCAGGGCATTATCGTAGCCAATTAAACTACACAGAAGAAAACTTAAAACAGGCTCGTACTGCATTAGAACGTCTATACACCGCATTGCGTGGAACAGATGCCAGTGCACAGCCTGTTGGCGGTGAAGCATTCGAAGCACAATTTATTGAAGCAATGAATGATGATTTCAATACACCAGAAGCCTATTCTGTCTTATTTGATTTAGCACGAGAAGTAAACCGTCTAAAAGCTGTTGATATGGATACCGCAAATGGTTTGGCAGCAGTATTACGTAAATTGGCTAAAGTATTAGGTTTATTAGAACAAGCGCCGGAACACTTCTTACAAGGTGGTGCAAAAGCAGATGATGCGGGTGAAGTTGAAAAAAATTGAATCATTAATTCAACAGCGTAACGATGCGCGTAAAAATAAAGATTGGGCTGCGGCTGATGTTGCTCGCGATGCGTTAACAGCGATGGGGATTGTTTTAGAAGATGGTCCTCAAGGAACGGTTTGGCGCCGTAATAATTAATACAATAATTGAGTAATAACGCTTAATACGAGTTTAATAAAAAAATATCGGGTATTTAATATCCGATATTTTTTTGTCAGGTGATTAATTTATTGACTAATAATATTCGTTTCTCTTTTACTATCTTTTTGTTTATCTTCAAAATAAGCAATCACATTTTCAGAGAAAAAAGAGTCGATGTGTTAAGACAACGATAATAGTAAAAATAATAAAGCCTATTTCGGACATATTCGTTAATGACATTGAAATGCTAAGTATAAAAAAAGAGTGATATAGATAAACATAGCCATGAAATTTTAAAAAAAGAGTAAGCATTTCTACTATTTTTAGCTAATTTTATCCATGCAATAACTTGCATTAGCATCGTTATAATTAAGCACAGCATAATGAACAATCCTATTAGTATGGTTTGCCTCCACCCATTGCCATTGCTAATAAAATAAATCGGTGTTCCTGCTACTAATATAAATAAACTTGCACCCAAAAATAATACTGAAATAACTTGGATCCATAAAAGTACTATGGGCCTTTCCATAACCTCTCCTAAAAACAGAAATAAGTTTTTATTAGCTTTAGAATATCTTTA
>NZ_MIIZ01000655.1:0-5446 GCF_001743005.1 Shigella sp. FC1967
TTTTTTATGCTGCCACGGTAGCGGCGGTTGCTGGAGGTTTTTCGGCGTAGTAGGCGATGTTCTTGGTTCGTCTGCTAAGGGTGTCTATGCCGACGATACTCAGCGTTTTGGGAGTGGTATTGCGGGACTCGAAATAATGGAATAGCTGGATCATGCAGCACTTTACCATCAACGGATCGATGTCTTCCAGGTAGATTGAGGCTTCTCTCAATGCTTCGGGACCGTGGTTCTCGATCAGGTTTTCCATCCAGTGAATGGCGTTGATGCCAGAACCACAGCAGGGCTCATAAAAGTCTGCCGAAGACTGTGAGCCAACAATGAGTGACATCAAGCGGCCAATCTCTGGAGGAGTGGGGAAGTAATTGGTGCCCTTCTTGTGGAAGCCAGACATGCTTAGGACGTAACCCAAAACATCGCTGGTGGGGTCGCGCTTAATGGCGGCAGACAGGACGTGAGAGAGCTCGAAGGCGACCGGCTGAAGTTCTTCCGGGATCTCCTCCTTGGCTGGGTATAGGCCAGTCTGCAAGTATGCCCACTGGTCAATAAAGGCCTCAACAAACCGAGATGTGCCCATTCTGTATCGGGACTGCTCGATGAGAGATAAAGCCTTGGATGTAAGTTGCTGTGTTTCTGGTGACATAAGCGCTCCAGTTTGTTCTGACGAAACATTCAAGAGGTAGAAACGAAGAACCCCGCCGAAGCGAGGTTCTTTGCTTTCCTGCCTGATCGCCTTAATGCCGAAGCAAAGACGTCTTGATAAAGTCGGGGCAACCGGACATTTCCCGGTCGATGAAGTCCTGACGTTTCGCCAGCGGCCATTTCATGAACGCCGCGAGCGGGATGCGCTTATTCGTGTTAGTATTGCCTTGCAGCATAACAAAGCTCCTTAATTGCTTGATTGTGTTGTAAGGGCTGCAACGAAGGTCGAAGAGCGATGCGGCCCTTATTTATGATTATTACAGCATCATAAAATAATATCAAGAGGCAATAAAACGATACCGAGAAACAAAACTTTCACATGTGAAAGTCTCCCCGCTGTCCACCTCGCACACTCCAAACGCCCAAATAACTTGTCCACCTGCCCAAAATGGGCGCGTAAGCGTCCGATAGAAAGTAATTGTTAGTGAGATATTGACTACACGGAATATGGCTATATCATAGAATCATAAAATGATGCTGTAAAAGTGATATGTATGCCAAAGCAAGCAAATCATCTCCGTTTGAAGAAACCTTGCGCCAACTGTCCATTCCGGAAGGAGGGCGCTATCGAGCTGGCCCCTGGGCGATTAGAAGGCATCATCAACGACATCGTTGAAAACGACATGACGACGTTTCATTGCCACAAGACCGTGCATTCAAAGTCAGGTGGTGAATGGGATGAAGAGGGTAACTATGCACCTTCGGGACAAGAGTCGATGTGTGCCGGTGCTGCGGCTTACTTGATGAAAATAGGCAGGCCGACAGTGGCTATGCGAATTGCCTTTGCGTTTGGTGATGCAAAGGTGTCCGACTGGGACGAAGCTCAAGAGCTGGTTATCGAGCCTTTGGTACAAGGGGACCGAAATGAGTAAGCGATATGCGGTAGTGCCGCATCCGAAACTGAAACGAGAGTACAAAGGTCGGCTGGTCAGAACTACTCGGGTACTAAAAAACGGCTGGGGGTTGATCCCTCTAGGGGCTGTGGCAACGGTCACGCATCAGTCTCCCAAGGGATCAGAGCTGACCTTTGAACCATGCGACTGCTGCGGCCTGAAAGCCATTATCAGTCATGTAAGCATGGACTCCATTGAATTTATCGAACCGATTACTGAGGAAGAAGATGGACGAGAACAAGCTCAACATTGAAACGGTCGATGGGCACAACGAGCTGGTAGTCAGCTTTTTGTCCAGAATGGTAAGCCTGAGTGACGAGGAAAAGCAGACAGTATTGTCCTGCCTTCCGGACACCGGCAAACAAACAATCACCCAGCTCTATGAGGCGCTGCGTTCTCAAGGGCACCAGGATCTTGCAGAGAAAGTCGAACCATACCTCCAGCAGGGGGTGTTTGGGCCGATCTTCGATAATGCCAAGTCCAAGGTGTTCGTTCGGGACGAAGCGCCTTTTTTCCTCATGGATGAAAATCCTTTGAACTGGGATGACGCTAAAGCATTCAATCGCCTACGTATGAGTACGACCTGTGTTCTTGGCCGTGGCGGCTGGACTATCGGTGAGCGCTTTGATGACCGCTTTGATACCGAGGTGGGCGGAACACAGCTTATCGTCACCCAGTCACTCAACGAAAAAGGTGAGATTGAAGGAGGACTTCCTACCTCGATGTCGCTGAATGACTTTGCTGAGTTCCCTAAACAGCCAAGACCTCCTCAAATAGTCGATTACCAGGAAGACAAGCGATACACGCTTGAGGAAGCGGAAGCTATCCCTGAGCTCGCACCAGTGGTTCAGCGTCTGAAAGAGCGCATCGAAGAGTATGAGGAGAGAAGAGCCCATGATTGACCTGACATGCCGCCTCTGTGCTGGTTCCGGTGTTTATGACTTTTCCCCTTCCAAAGAAACCTGCGGTATGTGCCAAGGGCATGGGAAATTTGCTGACGCCAAAGCAATGCTGGTGGCTGCCATCGAGCTGGCAAAGAAGCAACGCGAGCCGGTCATTGAGGTGGTAATGGGGTTGGTGCTCCAGGGCGTGGATGTTAGAGGGAAGGAGCCTGGAGAGCGGTTCAAGGCTGCTCAGGCCTTTAACGCCCCAGGGCACAACCTATTACGATACGGGTGGGATGCTTGGGAGCTCTATGCCCTCCATGAGGGTGTAAGTCCAGAACTTGCATCGCTTGGCCGAAGTGTGATGCGCGAGTGGCATAGCCATTCATGGGGCCGGTTCAGTGGAGAGGTAGGCTTTAACGCCGCCGAGATCATGATCAAACAGGCCAAAGACAACCCAGAAAAAGCAGAAGAGCGCTGGGCGTTCTTGCTTAGTGAAGAATGGATGGTGGAGTAAACATGAAAGACCTTTTACTCGAAATAAAGGATAGAGTTTTAAATTGGAGCCTGATGAACGTATCAGAAATGAAAGCCGCTTTGTCTGATGTGGAAGACGAAATATGCGTTGCACTTGATTCGTTGGAAAGTGATTCAGAATCATTTGATCTGATAGAGCTATACCGGTGGTGTGAATGCGAATGGGGAAAACCCATTGTGATTCATCCTAAGGGATACAGATCCAATGACGGAAATATAAACGTGGGAGAGTCTTTGTTGGACTGTTATTGGGCAATTATTGAGTCAAATGGGTGTCGGACTATTAATTTCCTCATTTCTGCCACTAAGTCTATCAGTGAAGGTGAAGGGCCTGCATTCTATGACTGCCCCCTTTATTTCTTTGAGCTTGTACCGGAGGTTAATGCCCACTGGAGAGAATGCGTCAGAGCATATTGGAAAGAAAAGGGAGATATGTAAAGTGCTTCCGATCGTCTCCCCCTCCGTAGTAACCAAACAACTTGCGTTCAATCGAGTAGGCGATAAACGCAAGGTTAGGGTTTCGTCCAACTTTTTGGATGTTATGGGGTTCAAGCCAGGTATGGGCATCGCCGTTGAGCCAGGGGAGGGGATGGGCGGTTTTTCGGTGATCCCAGCGACCGATGAACTACAGACACACCAGGTTTATCAGCGCCGGTATCAACCAAAGAGTCGCTCCAACAACCCGCTGGAAACCGTTATTGAGTTTTCTGGACAAGGGCTCATAGATAAGTGCTTCCCTCGCTATACAGAGCGTTTCCACGTCGAAATGCGAAAAGGCCGAGTAGTCTTCACTCCTGTCGCAAACAGAGCCTTTGCCATTGCTGATCGGTTCAGAAAAACCAGCCCTTTCCGTGCCTTTGTGGCATTGACTGGCGGGGTAGACATTCATGTTATGGAAGCGCTTGGCTGGAAGGCTGAGATTGTTTGGAGCATCGTCCAGTTGAAGCCAGAGACAGAGCATCCGGGCGGAACCTGAGTGAAGTACATGCGCTCAATACGCTGGTGAACAGCTCCCCGCGTATCCTGCTTAATGAAGACATTCATCACCTGGAGCTGGATCGCCTTGGAGCCTTGCTGGCGGAGTGCCCACCAATTGGTTTGGCCCATTACTCGTTGGGGTGTGATGACCACTCAAACGCCAAAAGTCCAAGGGACAAAGAGCGTTCTCTTGAAGATCTCTCCACCATGCTCGACATGGTTTACCCGGCACTAAAACAGATCGAGGTCGTGAACCCTGCCGTCGTGCTGGTGGAAAACGTCCCGAACTTCAAAGCATCCGGAGCCGGGGCGATGATGGGAACGACACTGCGGCGGATGGGGTACTTCCTCACTGAGATGGTCTTGAACGGTCTGGATTTCGGCGCTTACCAGGGGCGAGAACGCTATTACATGGTGGCGTCGGTCTTCCCTGGGTTCGTTCCACCGAAACCTGAGCAGAGAGCTGGTGGACGATTGTGGCCGGTGATCGAGAAGCACCTCGGGGATTGTGCTGACGTCACAGCGTTGAAGTCAATTCAGGCCAGAGAGTCAACTTCTCGCAGGATGCCTGCGTTCTTGACGAGAGAAAGCACCAGTTGCCCGACCATCCTCAAGTCTCAGGATCGTGGGGTAAAGGATGCAGTGTACATCCAAGACGGTGGACGCATTTACAAGCCATCGGTCGATCTGGTTCAGGAGTTGATGTCGATACCTGATAGCTTTGATGTTTCGTGGATGGCAAAAGAACAAGCGACAGAAACGCTTGGGCAGAGTGTGGATTACAGATTGCATTCAGCGGTCATGGCCGCAGTTCGGGATCACCTGAATGTGAATTGCGGTCGCCATACCGTGGTGCAGCACGGTATCAGAAGTAAGGAAGGTAGATAATGGCAGTCATTTACTACGGCGAGGGAACCCATGACGCCGGTTTCGTCGGGTTCCGTGTCGCACGAACAGTTGGGGTGGCGGATGATTACCGGCAAGAATACTTCTCCTTGAGAGAGTATTCCTACGAAACAGCTCACCGGCTGGCCTACAGCTTGGACCGAAAGTGGGAAGCTGAGGCAGAAGAGGTGAAGCGTCAGAATAAGACTTGTAAGCGGCGACGCAACTCCGGGCCAAACATCATTGCTGAGGGGCTGAGGGCTTATATCAGCATCGAGAACCGGAGCCGGATGGGGGTGAAGAGAACCTACTTCGCGCCTTGTTTTCTCGTCACAAAGCCAGGCTACGGCAATGGGGATATTGCTTTCAGGATTTCCACTCATGGCTACGCAGAAGCCTACGAAAAGGCGGTGGAAAAATATTGTGAGATCCATGATTTGACGGATGAGCAGTATGTTGAGTTGCTTGAGCGTATGCCGAGTACAGATGTGTTCACTGGATACCTGCTGAATGCTCTTTTAATGCGCGGCCATCGCGCCACAAAAGCTGAAATACTGAGTAAGCTGGGGG
>NZ_MIIZ01000656.1:0-5419 GCF_001743005.1 Shigella sp. FC1967
AAAAGTGCTGGAATATATTACATTATTATTCCTATTATCCTCACTATAAACATGGATAAGTTCTGTAAAATTCAGACTAAGGTTTGATTTTTTCTTATTCAGATAAACACAAATGGCTTATACGGTTGCTCTTACAGGTGGCATTGGCAGTGGTAAAACTACCGTTGCTAATGCTTTTGCCTCATTAGGTGTACCTCTTGTTGATGCTGACATTATTGCTCGATTAGTCGTAGAACCTCACTCTTTAGGGCTAAATGCACTGCATCAGCACTTTGGTGACTGCATTTTGCTACCCAACGGCTCATTAAACCGAGCAAAATTGCGCCAGATTATTTTTGAAAATAATGAAGAAAAAACGTGGGTTAACAATCTTCTTCACCCATTGATACAACAAGAGACTCAAAAACAGATACAGCAAATTAAAGCGCCCTACTTTATTTGGGTTGTTCCATTATTAATTGAAAACAAATTAACGCATCTCGCCTCCCGTGTTCTTGTTGTTGATGTGACACAAGAAGAGCAAATAGAAAGAACCATGAAACGAGATGGCGTGAGCCGAGAGCAAGTTCTCAATATTTTAAAAGCTCAAGCTCAAAGACAGGAAAGATTAGCCGTCGCTGATGATATTATTGAAAATCACGATAATAGCCAAAATATGATCGAAAAAGTTAAGCAACTCCATCAGCATTACTTAGAATTAGCTCAACAAGCGTTACAGGACAATCGCCATGAGTGATGACATCACAACAATCATCTTCGAACACCCTCTTAATGAAAAAATGCGTTCATGGCTTAGAATTGAAAACTCATTGATTCAAATTAACAGTTTTAGTGCAATTGATTCATTGCCCACCGCACTCTCATTTTTCCGTGCAATATCAGAATTTATTGAAGTACTTGATCGTGGCGAAATCCGCGCTGAATTACTGAAAGAACTAGAAAAAAGACAAAAAAAATTACAGCAATGGCTGTCATTTCCTAATGTTGATAAAGCGATTGTCACTCAAATTATTGATGAATTAGCCCAAAATGCAGCCGTATTAAGTAAAGCGCCTCGTATTGGGCAACATTTAAAACAAGATAAAATCATCAGTTTAGTTAAACAACGCCTAAGTATTCCTGGTGGATGTTGTAACTTTGATGTGCCTGCATTACATCTGTGGTTAAGTTTACCTCAAGCAACTCGTGATGATAGATTACAAAACTGGTTGACGGGCTTATTACCACTACAAAACACATTGAATAGTTTACTCATGCTTATTCGCCAATCAGATACATTTAAGCCTGCACTCAGTCACCGTGGTTTTTATCAAGACAGTGCTGAAGAAGCTGAATTATTACGTATTAAAATAGCCATTGATCACCAGATCTATCCTCAAGTCTCTGGGCACAAAAATCGCTACGCGATCCGCTTTTTACCCCTTGATAGTGAAAATGGAACAGTACCTCTAGAGCTACCTTTTGAGATCGCTTGTTGCTAACATTATATTTATTGCTATAAGCATAACTCGCACCAATGAAATCGAGGAGAGATAATGAGCGAAGAATTAGTTGTAAAATGCCCAACCTGTCAAACAGAAGTGGTTTGGAATGAAAGTAGCCCTTATCGCCCTTTTTGTAGCAAGCGTTGCCAACTTATTGATTTAGGTGAATGGGCTGATGAATCAAAGCGTATTCCAAGCCAAAGCGATATTAATGACAGCGATGATTGGAGTGAAGCGCCGCAACAAGAGCCCAAAGACTTTTAATTTTCCAATCCTGAACATAAAAATAGCCACTCAACCAAGTGGCTATTTTATTTATAAACGCTTAGTTAGCACTATCCTACTTTTGCAATAACGCCACAATGCTACGGTTAGCAGGCGGAAAATCATCAGCATTTAACGATCTAATAGATGTCCACTTAAATTCTTGCCCTTCTTTGCCATAAGGCTCATTATCCCATTTCGTTACTAAGAAAAAAGATAAAGTAATGTGTCGATCTGGAAAATCATGCTCAACGGTTTCAAAAAGTGAGCATTGCGTTACATCAATACCGATTTCTTCTTGTAACTCACGGACTAGCGCCTGCTCTGGCGTCTCTTTATCTTCTAATTTTCCCCCAGGAAATTCCCAAAATCCGCCCATATGTGATTTTAGAGGACGTTGGGTGATAAAGACATTATTGTGTTGATCACAAATAATACCCGCAGCAATATGTAGCTTCTTTTTATCCATTATAGACAACCTATTGAATAGTCACGTCATTATAACAACTTAACGTTATTATAACGTATATCCAATGGTGCTACTCTGGTTTTCTTTCCCTGACTATCTGGATTAATTCACGATAACTCGATTAATTAACCATAAATAGGTAAGAATCCGAACTGTGCTAATGTTTGGCAAATAATCCCTACGGCACCAAAAGTGATAACAGCATAAATTAATCCTTTACCTCCCCACACTTTGAAGCCTGAATTTGGAAATTTCTCACGTGCTTTAAGTGCCATAACCGCAGGACAAATAATTGCCCATACACATGCTGCTGTTCCTGCGTAAGCAATCGCAATTAAGAAACCATTAGGGAAAAGTAAACATAATAGTAAAGGTGGAGTGAAACATAAAACGCCCGATTTTAAACGCCCTGTTTTATTATCTTCAAATTTTAGTGATGCTAAAATATAGTCAAATAGACCAATCGCTACCCCTAAAAATGAACAGAATACAGCACTAATAGAAAACCATAATAAAAAGCCTTCAATATATTTACTATTTAATACAGTGTATAACGAATCAACAAAGGCATCTAAGTTACCGCCCTTTTGGATAATCGTAATAAATTGCTCACGAGGTAAATTCCCCATGGTGCCAATCATCCAAAGTAAATAAATTACCAGCGCTAACACACAACCAATAATACAACTTTTTTACAACTTTTCTTTCATTTTCATGATAAAGCTTATAAAGGCTACAAACATTACCATGATAACCAAAAGAAGTTATAGCATAAGGGATGATGATAAAAATAAAAGGATAAAGATATAATTGGCTTTTACCTTCAAAAGTTGCAGTAAATAATAAATCACCTCTCGCTTTAAAAAATAAGCCCGAGAATGCTAATACAAATAGAACAATCTTAATAAATAAAAATATTGAGGTTAAACGGCTAGCACAAGCGCCTCCCCACCATATTGTCGCCCCAAGTACTATGGTAAAGACAAAGAAGATCACTCTCAGATTTAAATTAAAACCATATAATGATGAAGCTTCATAAATAATCGACCCCGCAGCAGAGATATAAGCATAAATTAATATATACAAAACAAATATCAAGGAGGCATTCGCGAGATAACACGCCCATTTAGGTAATAACTCTTTCGATATATGAAAATAATTTGTTCCTGCACCATATTTCGATATACATTCAAGAATATAAATTCCAGAATGAAACATAAAGAAGCAAACAATAAATAATATAAAGAGTGAGTTAATAAACCAAGCACCAGACATTATTGTTGGTAGGCTAAACATTCCCGCACCGATCATGGCGCCACCCAACACAAATCCCCCTACAATAATTGAGGGTTCTTTATTTACTGACTTATTTTCCATTTTTTTAGTCCTTACTGAAATAAGGATAGGGCTCTCGCATTGCACGAGAGCCATTATTATTGTGGAGTATTATTTATTTGATAGGTTTTAATCTAGCAGTAAAGTGTCTTAATACAGGTGGTTCATATTCGAACTCAAGACCTTTAAGCGTTTTAAATTTATCTTTTAAGCCAATAAGTGCATCAGCAATATAATCCATATGGTCGTTAGTATAGACGCGACGTGCAATGGTTAAACGCATAAATTCCATATCTGCGTGTTTTTGTTCACCCGTTGCAGGATCACGACCTAATAAGAACGAACCAATTTCAACAGCACGGACACCAGACTCTAAGTAAAGTGCGTTAATGACAGCTTGAGCTGGGAATTGATCACCTGGGATATGTGGCACTAATTTTTTACAGTCGACGAAAACAGCATGTCCACCAGTAGGGTATTGAATTGGAATACCCCCTTCGCGTAGACGATCGCCCAAATATTGAACCTGACCAATACGATAATGCAGATACTCTTCTTCAGTACCTTCCTCTAAACCTTGTACCATTGCAGCCATATCTCGACCCGCTAAACCACCATAGGTAACAAAGCCTTCCATTGGTACACAGCGTTGTCTTGCTAATGTGAATACTTCTTCATTATCTCGAATTGAGACTAAACCACCGATATTTAATAGCGGATCTTTCTTCGCTGACATTGTTAATGCGTCAGCATATTTATACATATCTAAAATAATTTCTTTTATCGTTGCATTTTTATATTTAGGATCACGTTGTTTAATGAAATACGCATTTTCACAATAACGCGCTGAGTCCATAACAACAAAAATACCGTGTTGTTTTGCGATTTCGTAAACTTCTCTTAAATTATCCATTGAAACAGGCTGACCACCAGCACTATTACAAGTCACAGTTGAAACAATGGCAACAACGTTATCTGCACCATATTTAGCAATATTGTCTTTTTAATTTAGCAATATCAAAATTGCCTTTCCAATCATCATAGGTTTCTGAATCAAATGCTTTTTTCAGTCACAATATTAATTTGCTTTACAGCCATTTAATTCAACGTGAGCGGCTGTTGTATCAAAATGGAAGTTAGAAATGAATACAGGATTTTTCGCTTTTCCATCTTTTTGTTTATATTTTAATAATACAGGGAAAAGAATATTTTCAGCACCGCGTCCTTGGTGAGCTGGAATAATATAATCGTAGTTAAATAACTCTTTGGCTTTATCTTTCAAATCATAATAGTTTCTTGAACCTGCATAAGCTTCATCACCTGTTATCATTGCTGCCCACTGGCGATCACTCATTGCGTTAGTACCAGAGTCTGTTAATAAATCAATATAAACAGCATGACTTGGTAATAAGAATGGGTTATATCCTGCTTCTTTTAATGCAGCTTCACGTTCTTCTCTTGAAGGAACACGAATTTTTTTCTACCATTTTAATACGGAATGGTTCTACGATTCTTTTAGCCATGATAATACCTTTAATATAAATTAAATAATGAAATTAGAATAAATAAAATAATCTTCCCATTTTAATTAAATGGAAAAAGAGTATTAAATTATTTGGGATGGTTATAAAAAAAGGATTATTTTTCAGGAAAGAAGAAGGCGAGTTCAGAATCAATATTAAACCATTTCTTCAATCTGAAGAAACCTCTTAATATTATCAAAACATTAAATGATGAGAACATACTTTAACCCTTATAGTCAGGAAATAGTACAATTTATGCGTTAATTTATATAACAGTTAAACACAATTAGTAATATAACAATAGTATATTTTGGACAAAAATCACACTATTCATAATAAATGAT
>NZ_MIIZ01000657.1:0-5411 GCF_001743005.1 Shigella sp. FC1967
CCAAGGTGCATGCTTAGGTTTAGATGCTCGTCGTGTTGTTGAAACCGGGATCACTCCACTGATTAACACGGGTATTGCACATAAAGAGCCAGGTGTTGGTCAGATTGGTGCAGGTACTGTACGCGCACCTTTAGGTTGCTTTGAAAAAGCGATTGTTGCACTCGCTGAAGAGCTAGGTATCGACGCTTAATCTCGTTTTTTAACGACAAAGTACAGCAATAAAGGGGGCATTATGCAAATTCAAGCACTTCAGACCAGCCAGCATATCGCTGATTTTGAAGGTGAGATTAAATGTGTGGGCATTTATGACCATGCTTTGAATTTCATTTGTCCTCAACAACGCTTAATGACTTTTCATCGTGAAGGAAGAGGATTAAGCCCGATGGGATGGTTACTGAAACAAGCGGATTTTGATTATTTTGCAAAACAGTGCCATCCCTCGATTGTCATGAACCTTAAAAACCATCAAGCGATACTCGCCAATAAGCTGACATTGATCGCGGGTCCAAGTGAAAATTTGCGCTTACAAGATAAAGCGGATTTAGATTTGCGTTGGTTAGAAAGTTTCTTTTCTTTGTTATCCCCTGCGATTGCAACGGGATTATACGGATCATTGAAAAATTACCGTCAAATTGCGCAACTTAGCGAAATTAAGTTATTAACTAAGCTGTTTCATACTCAGCTATTAGGCAATGCAGTTAACTGGGCTATTTTTACAGGGAAAGGCCCCGGATTAACGCCAAGTTCAGATGATATGCTTGTAGGAATGTTATTTGCACATTATTTAGCAGAGCCAGAAAATAAAATTAATAATTTTTTTAATAACACACCGCCTTTATCTGAATTGACCACCATTGTCAGTAAGCATTATTTGGAATATGCCACACAGGGAATATTTTCTACCTATCTCATTCAATTTAGGTAAAAAAATAAAGAATAAAGAGATTATTTTTAAGGATATGTTGGAAATACTCTCTATTGGTCATCATTCCGGCGCGGATACATTACTGGGATTATGGATTGGTTACCAAGCTAAAAAAACAACAACAGCATATTGATTAATTTTTTTTTAATAAAAGAATTTATATAAACATTCGGATACGGATAATTATGAAAACAATTGTTATCGCTTTAGGCGGAAATGCATTATTGCAACGCGGAGAAGTGTTGTCTGCTGAAAATCAATATAAAAATATTGAATTAATGTCAGAGACAATTAATAAATTAGCTAAAGAGTATCGTGTTGTATTAGTACACGGTAATGGGCCTCAAGTTGGATTACTTGCACTACAAAACCTTGCATATCAAGATGTTCCTGCATATCCATTGGATATTTTAGTCGCAGAAAGCCAAGGTATGATTGGTTATATGATGATGCAGAAAATTAATCAGAATGATCCTGAGCAAGCAATTACAACAGTCATGACTCGAGTTTCAGTTGATATTAATGATGAAGCATTTAACGATCCAAGTAAATTTATCGGCCCTATTTATGATGAAGCTGATAAAGAAGAATTAATTGCGAAGTATCAATGGACATTTAAACAAGATGGTAAACATTATCGTCGAGTTGTTCCATCACCAACACCGAAAAAGATTATTGATATCGAAGCTGTAAGACTTTTATTAGATAAAGGTCATATAGTTATTTGTGGTGGAGGTGGTGGTATTCCAGTCAACAACTCAAATAATGAATTTATTGGTAGTGAAGCTGTTATTGATAAAGATTTAACGGCAGCTTTAATTTCTCGTGAATTAAATGCAGAACACTTTGTTATTTTAACAGAGGCCGACGCTATTTATAAAAATTGGGGTACACCAGAACAAGCTGCAATTCGTGAAGCAACACCAGAAGAACTTGCACCAATGGCTGTCGCTGATGGCGCAATGGGACCAAAAATTATGGCAGTGAGTGATTTTGTGAATGCAACAGGGCAACAAGCTCATATTGGTGCATTACAAAATATTCAACAAGTTATTGAAGGTCAGTCTGGCACTTTAATTTATAAGTCTTAATAAAAATTCTTTCAGGAGCGTCATTATGAACGATGCACAAGTGAATGAGAAAGGCAAAGTCCCTTATTGGGTCAAACTGACCATTATCTTCTTCTTTGGTTGGATTGCTTTGTATGGTAGCCGTGCCATTATTGGTCCTTTAATGGTAAATATTGGTGCTGAGTTTGATCTTTCTAAAGCTCAACTTGGCTCCATTATGAGTATTTTCTTTATCGGATATACTGCACTAAATATTCCATCAGGTATGATTGGTGACTATTTAGGTAAGAAAAAAGTATTAGTAACAGGTGTTGTTCTCTTTGGTGGATTCACCATTATTGCGGGGATGATGCCAACTTATGTGACCTTTATGTTTGCATGGGTCATGGTGGGGATATTCCAAGGTTTTTATTATGGTCCTCAGTATGGTCTATCTTCGGAAGCGATACCAAAACATCGTATTACATTAGGTAGTGCGATTATCAATAGTGGTATGGCGTTTGGTTTATCTATTGGTTATTACATCTCAAGTATTTCTGTTGGTGAGATGGGAATGAGCTGGCGTGCTCCGTTCTATATTATTGGTGTGCCAATTATTATCATTGGTTTGGTTATGTTATGGATCATTAAAGATAAGCCAAAAGCACAACCAGCGACAGAAAATGGCGCACCAAAACAGAAAGTTAAACTGACATTTAAAGATTTATTTGGTAATCGTAATATCAACCTTGCGTATGTCACCATCTTCTGCTCAATTTATGGCTTCTTTGTATTAGTCACTTGGTTACCGTACTACTTAGAAACTGAGCGTGGAATTACGGGGACACAAATTTCAACTATCGCATCATTAATGCCATGGTTTGCTATTCCTGGTTCACTGATATTTAGCTGGGTTTCAGATAAAATTGGTCGCCGTAAACCCGTATTATTAATCATGTTACCACTGTCATTAGTCGCTATTCTTGCGGTACCAATGTCAGAATCAATGCCGGTATTAATTGGTGCGCTGATCCTTTACGGTATTGTCGGTAAAATTAGTACAAACCCTGTACTTGTTGCTGTGGTTGCTGATAACTCACCGAGACATGCACTAGGTACATCATTTGGTGTTTATAACTGTATCGGTATGTTGGGTTCTGTTTTTGCACCAACATTAACGGGTTTCCTATCAGACAAAACCGGTAGCATGGACTCGGGTTTCTACTTTGCCGCTATCCTAATTTGTATCGGTATTGTGGCTAGCCTCTTTATTAAAGAAAGCAACAATAATGAAGAAGCAAAAGCGTAGTTCGCTATTCAGATAGTCATTGGACTACACAGTAAAAGGGCAAACTTCGGTTTGCCTTTTTAATTTAAAGGATCGTAAAACGATTGCACACTCGGATGATTTTGCTTAAATAATTCCACTAAATAACTGACTACCGCACCTTTTTTATCTTCACACCATGCTAATGAAAGCGGAGAGTTGTGACGACGATTTTTTACTTCTTTGGCAATTAACTGTCCGCTATCAATAAGTGGTTTGCATAAACTTAATGGTAAAAATCCTATTCCCACGCCTTTTAAATGACAGGCTAATTTAGTGTGTAAATCAGGTACTCGGATCTCATGCTGACCCGATAAACGCCATGCAGTACGTTTAGAAAGATGACGAGATGTATCTTCAACATTTACAGCAGAATACATACGCATTTGATCATCACTTAATACACCACTGATATTGGCTAAAGGATGATTAGGCGCGACAACAAATTGCCATTGGATCTCACCCATCGCACAAATATTAATATTATTCTTAAGGGATTCATTACCTGTAACACCGATAGCAAAATGATAATCCTCGTTAATAAGCGCATCCCAAACCCCCATATAGACTTGGCGAGTAATATGAAATTGGGTAGAAGGAAAACGTTGATGAAGACAAGCCAACATGCTGGCAACCGCAGTGCGATCATAGAGAAGATTATTAATAACAATATTGACTTGATGTTCGACACCGGCGTTCATTTGCTGAAGTTCAACAGGCATTGATTCTAACCATACAATCCATTGACGACATTTTTCTAATAGATATTCTCCTGCCGGTGTGAGTGTAACTGTTCTGGTGGTGCGATTAAAAAGTTGGGTACCGATATTTTCTTCTAATGTTTTTATACGGTAACTGATCGCCGCTGATGTTTTATGAAGTACATCGGCGGCTTTGGTAAAACTTTGGCAATCAGCGACCTGTATAAAAGTACGGATCATTTCTTGGTCTAACATATCTTTTGTCCTGGTAATAAGAGGGGCAAAATATCAGCAGATTATGCTGAATTAAAAAAGCCAACAAAGCAAAGCTTACCTATTTTTTCTGAGGTCTATACTGCAAAGTAAGACAACTTCTTATCGTATTAATGGATGTTATTATTTTGGGCTTATTATTGTTCGCCGTATGAAGTTTTGATTATTTATAGATAAGCGATAAAGCATACTAACAAAAATTTCATCGATGATGGGCGCAAATAAGAAGATCTGTATTCTATTTATGTGATTGCTTTCACGTTTCACTTATCCTTTTACTGACGAAGTTAAGATATCAGTAAAAGGCAGTGAATGTCAGGATAAAAAAATAGGTCATCGTTGTGATATGAAAAAGAGAGATCACGCTATTTTAAATGGATAGGTAAAAAAGAGCAGGTGAGTCAGATTAAGTGCAAAGTGAAATAGTGTTGCAACCCAAAGTCGACCACTCCACATCCAAGCTAATCCATAAATAATACCCGCCAATGACGCAAATATGATCAGCAATAATCCACCAGCGAAATGCGCTAAACCAAAGATAATGGCTGCGATTAATAGCGCAATATAAGGGGGGAGGTAACGTGATAATGTTTGCTGAATAACACCTCTAAATAATGCTTCTTCAGCGAGTGATACAAAAAAGAGATTTGCGAGAATAAACGCAGGTAACCACGACGGAAAATGCAATTCAATTGCTAATCCCCCTAACGTTACAGCGATTAGTAACAATGCAGGAATAGCAATAATTAGCATTGCCCACTGTAATTTATTTGCTTCTCTTAATGGCTCGCAGACGAAAAGTGTAGGAATAAAGATCAGAAAAATAAAAGGCAATAATGCTTTATCTGCATTGAAATAAAAAGAAAAAGGCGCGCTTTTCATCCCGATAATGGCGTGTGAAAGGTAACGTAAATTGTTAAAGCCAGGAATAAGGTGAAAAGTTAATCCACTGGCAATAATGACAAGCGCAAGAATGATGATAGCTTTAAGTAGAGGCTGTTTTTTATAGCGGGAATAGGCAAGAGCCAGTAAGAGAATACTCAAAATAACGGGAAGGGCGTGCCATGTAATAACACCAGTTATAAATGCGCTAAGTGCTGTAAATATCAGTGTAGTAAACGCAAGAGTACGATTGA
>NZ_MIIZ01000658.1:0-5410 GCF_001743005.1 Shigella sp. FC1967
AAATTTAGAAGGTATTAACGGTGGTTAATAATTTAAGTGCATATTTTAATAAAAGAAAAAATGACGACATTAAGAGAGCGTTAATAAAACGGAATATAGATTAAGAGTATATTAATTCGATGACCATTTAGTTATATGAATTGGTTTATCCCAATTATTAAAGCGTAATCCTTTACCGGTTCTATTTCCGTTAGCATCTAATATCTCATAGTACTCTTCAACGATTTGGCTACGGCCACGTTGCCATTCATTGGCTGTTGCAAAAGGATCAATTAAATAGATATCACCGACAACAGTATATAACTCACCTAAATAGCGAATTTTCTTCGTACTACTATTTGAATAGTGAGAAAACATAATTTGGTAGGTTTTATAGTGTTCAGGTTGACCATAAGGACCATACTTCATGGCGATGTAACGAATACCTTGAGGATCAGAATGGCTAGCACCACCTGGAACAGGCATGTCTGGGGTGATATTAAAAAGAGTATATCGAGAGGTTGCGGCGGGTTGTCTTAATGCTTGTCGATAACTTTGTGTATCTAATCCTGAGGCTGTCCATGTTCTATCCACTAAGCCATCTCCTGCCAAACAGGAAACAGATAATCCTAATAATGAAAGAATTATAAATAGGGACTTAGTAGACATAAATACTCCTTTATTGCCATTATGATGCCAAAAAATAAGGTATTTATTCCGTGAAACAGAGGTGTAGAACCCTGTTATTTCTTGCTGTTATCCAATTTCATTCCGAAAGGTTATCAAAAATAGAGAATAAGTGATTATATTTTAATCAGAAAATACGTTTTTATATTGAGAAAGATATAAGGATTAGCAGGTGAAAACGTATGAGTACATTTAAAACATTACGTTGTTGCGACTGTGCAGTTTCAACATAAAGCAAACAACAAAGTTTATAATTTATCAAAAATTCATCAATTTATAGATAATGCCATCAGTGAAAAAGTGAATGTATTAGTGTTTCCTGAAATGTGCATTACAGGGTATTGGCATGTTCCTAAATTGCCAGAACATGCAATCTATGCATTAAGTGAACGAGTCTCTAACTGTGGTGACAGTGGATCTTTAGCGTTAATAAAACAAAAAGCGATAGCACATCAAATGGCGATAGGTGTCGGGCTTATTGAACGAGCCGAAGACAATACACTCTATAATACATGGGTTGTTTGTATGCCTGATGGCTCTTTGCATAAACATCGGAAATTACATGCCTTCGAACATCCGATCATCAAAAGTGGTGAACAATACACCGTATTTGAAACGCCTTGGGGCGTTAAAATGGGAGTATTAATTTGCTGGGATAATAACTTGATAGAAAATGCACGTGCTAATGCGTTACTCGGCGCCGATATTTTACTCGCACCTCATCAAACGGGGGGGACAAATTCACGTAGTCCACAGAGTATGAAGCCTATTCCCATGGCGCTTTGGGAAAATCGACATCATGATCCACAATCATTACAAGAGGCATTTCAAGGTGAGCATGGAAGAGGTTGGTTAATGCGTTGGTTACCAGCAAGAGCTCATGATAACGGTATGTTTGTATTATTTAGTAATGGTGTCGGTCGTGATGAAGAAGAGATCCGCACAGGAAATGCCATGATCCTTGACCCTTATGGGCGCGTAATAAAAGAGAGCAAAGCGATTAATGATGATATGGTGATTGCGGATCTTGACCTTACATTATTAGACAAATCAACAGGAAGACGCTGGATAACAGGGCGAAGGCCTGAACTTTATTCGATATTAACGACAAAATTAGGAAATGAACAAGATCCTATTTCGGTTCGATTTGGTAAAGCGTAATTTAATAAAAAACAGCTTTCATTTTGTGAGCTGTTTTTGTATTAGCTAAAGAATAATCTCAATTTAATCTATTCTCTTTGCTTATCAATACATTGGTGTTAGTTGTTAATTTTATTTATTTATTTTATGTTAGAATAATAAAAGGAAAAATAAGATAGGATTAATGATTAATCATGGATACCCGTTTATTGAATGCTTTTGTTGTTTTAGCTGAAACAGAACATTTTGGTGCGGCTTCATCAAGGCTTTGTATTAGCCAACCGGCACTCACTAAACAGATAAAAACACTGGAATCTCAGTTTGGTGTCACACTTTTTCAACGTGGACGTCATGGTGCAAAATTAACGCCCGAAGGACAGTATTTACTGAGTCAATCGCAATCAGTTTTAAGAGAAGCTCGCGTTCTAGAAAAACAAGCTCGTCAATTAAGTGAACCCCAAAAAGTAGCACTTTATGCTGGATTTGGTTTGTCTTCTTTAAATTTTATTACTCCATTATTGGCAAAATTTAATCACGTATATCCTAATATTACGGTTCATATTGATGATATGCCTTCTAATACAATGGAAGATAAATTACTTTTAGGTGAGCTTGATCTCGCATTTTCTCGTTTACCTGTTACAGAGCCACTTAAAGGTGTTTCATTAGTACAAGAGCGATTGATGTTAGCAATCCCTACACAAACGATTAAGGTATTAGAGGCTGATGATGATCCATTACACTACTTTAATACGCTTGGGCTTATTCAGTTGGTTCCTGAAAAAGGAAAAAAATTGTATCAACAAATCCGTGATTTTTTAAAGCATCATCAAATAAAGCCTCGAGTATTACAACAATCACAAGATATTCAAACGCAGTTAGCGTTAGTTGCTGCGGGATTAGGAATGGCATTGGTGCCTAAAAATGCAGAACTTATTTGTGATAAACAAAAAGTAACACTATTACCACTTTCAGGTTTATATACACAATGGGGAATAGGTGTTATTTGGAATAATAATATTCAGAATAAAGATCGTGATCTTTTTATAAAAATAATTTCTGATGAAATAAATAAAATATAATAAAAATTTTTTTAACTTTAGAATTGATGATATTTGAAATAGACGTCTTATAACAAGGTATATATTTTAAATATCAATTAGTTTTGAAATAAATAAAAAGAAACAATTGCGATCTTGTTCACAAAAATAAATATAAAATCGTTTTTTGTTTTTTATGTCTTTAAATAAAAAGTTAAATTAAATCATTTGGTTAATTTAATTGTTATAATATAAGTAAGGTTAATTAAAATCTCCGTAATTAAAATGTGTTATTTACAATGAGGGGGATTTGTTTCATATTACCTACGCCCCGAAACAGCAAGCTTTATATTCGTAAGTAAAGCTGTAAAGATGAAATATTAATATCTCTGTAAGTGGCTACTTATTATTTATAATAAGTAGCCACACCCTCAAGTTAATAATAAGGAAGTTATTATGAATAAACGAAATAAATTAGTCTGCGCATTATTTATATTAATGGGGACTCATACTGTACATGCTGAAATACATTCTAATCAAAGTGGGCCTTTTACGACGATGAAAGTAGGGGCTAGTGATCCTATACAACGTGGTCATAGCCAAATCCCCGGTGGAGAGCCAGGTGTGGGTATTAGTACAGTAGGAGGAGGGAAAAAAATTGGTTTTGCTTCGTTAACTTCGCCAAGAATGAGTGGTGGGGCGGATAGTAATGGAATTTATACTATTCAACCGAATGAAAGTACGCCCGCTAGTCACCGTAATATGGGCGTTTTTCACTTTGCCAAAATCACGGATGCCAATGTCTATTTTGGTGACTGGGCAAAAACAACATCAGCAACAGATGCAACACATCAAACCTATTATGTGGGGAAAGATGTTACCACCACATTACCAACAAATAGCGCCACTTATACGGTAACAGGGATTAGCCAATACAGTGGTAGTAACCTATTTTCGGGTTCATTTGATGTTGATTTCTCACAAAAGAAAATTGAAGGTTCATTGGCGAATAGCCAACGTACGGTCGAGTTAGAAGGTGGAAATCTTTATACCGCAAATAACCAAGTAACGTTTTCTGCCGATGCGAAAGAAGGTACAACATCAGGGGTTGTTGAAGGTGCTTTCTTTGGTGAAAGCGCTGAAACGTTAGCGGGTATTGTGGTGTTTAGTTCGGATCACACAAAAGATATCGGTTTTGGTGGTACGAAAAATAGCAGTGAAAGTGAAGAAATAACAGCAAGCACGGATGCTTCTTAATTTTTTCAAGAATAATAATATTATAAATTTGTTTGGTAATACAATCGGTTAATTCTTTAAATGTGGTATTAGTGGTCATTAAGCTAAATGTTAGCAACAGATAATCCGGTATAGGGTTTATCTGTTTTTTTTTATTAAAAATAAACCGAACTTTAAGGAATAGGTCAGTTTTTATTATAAGGATATACCATGCATTATTATCAAAAACGAATGGAATTATTTTTTATTATCAGTGTGTTATTTATTCCATTAAACGTTAATGCCAAAGAGATTAATTCTGTTTTATTCTCCTATCATTCACCTCAACACCAAGTTGCCCAACTAGGGCAACAACTTTATCGTGCTTTGCAGCAACAGCAGTGGAAAAAGGCTGAAGAACTACTACTGGACTATCAACAATTGCCTTTACATGAAACACTATTAATTGATTACGCTAAAGCGATTTTAGCTCAAGCCAAGGGCGATTTTTTAAACGCTGAATTTTATTATCAGCAACAACTTAAGCAAAAAGCCGATTTTATCCCAGCGCAAACAGGATTAATTCAGCTTTATTTTCATTTGCGAGAATATAAAAAAGCACAACGACAACTCAATCAATTGAGTAATCTGGTTGATTTACCTAACGATATTATTCAATCAATTAAGGTTTATAAGGTTAAGTTAGCCTCTTATTTTCAAGGGCAACGTTTCTATCAACTTAACTTTTTTTTATAATGATAATATTAACCATGCACCTGATTTAGCTGAACATATTGTCTCTCACTCAACGCAAAGAACAATCACGTTAAGGGGAGCAAAGCCCATTACATCAACAGGGTTAACGCATTATTTTTCTTTTTATCAACCTTTTATTATTTATTCTCATCATACTTTTTTCTTCCTATTCTTATGCTCGATATATTGATTATCACTCTTACCGTAGCGCTAATTTTCTTGCGTTATATACACAACTGGATTATCGCTATCAAAAATCTCAATATCAATGGTCAATAACACCGTATTACGAAATAAAAAAAAAACACCAACTCAATATGAATATCAAGCATGGGGGAAGTGAAACACAATTATCTTATTTGATTAATAAAAAAGCAAAACTATTAATTTAAGCTTTGATTATAAAATAAAGAAATATCAAAAAGCGCTAAATAATTTAAATAGTCAGCGAGTGAGTTATAGTACTAACCATAACTATTATTTTAATAATAAACTACGCTTAGTTAATCAATTAAATTATCAATTTGGGTGTAAAAAAAATACTTTATTAAATTATCAGCAGTATGGTATAAAAACGGGTGTTTATTATCCAT
>NZ_MIIZ01000659.1:0-5322 GCF_001743005.1 Shigella sp. FC1967
ATTAATTTGTTTCTCAGCGAGATAACAAGTGAGTGGAGCACTAGAGATATATAAAAATATGTGATTGGTGGGGGGTAAAGGACATCAACAATACTGAAGCTTGAAATATGACGAGTATATAGCAAAAAAACATTATATATTTCTAATTCTAATAACTAGATTATATATCCGCTTTCTCTTTAGGTTACTTATTATTGAGTCATAAAATAAAACAGGCAACAATAACGTTGCCTGTTTTTTGTTGCTAATTAGCGAGGAGAAACCGTTAAGTTATTTCCGTTACCAATAACTGCAACACGTTGACCTTGACTATAAACTGTATTATCTGCTTTTTGAACGATAGCAACAGTTTTACCCGTATCTAAACGAACTTCAATTTGAACACCCTTAGTGGTATTTAAAGCACCTTGTGCTTGTTGCCCTGCCATACCCCCTGCAATTGCACCAGCGGCTGTTGCAAGGTTACGACCTGTACCACCACCCACAGTATTACCTAACATACCACCGAGAACGGCACCACCGATAGCACCTAAAATATTTTCATCGCTACCCGCTTGAATATTTACTGCACGCACAGAAACCACTGTACCATAAGTAATATTTTGTGCTTGTTTCGCTTGACTTGCGGTATAAGTATCACCGGATAGTGAATTTGTATTCACACAACCAGTAAGTACAGTCATTGTAAAAAGACCAATAAGTAAATGCTTAAACATAGTTACTCCTAAAGAAAATCTGATGTAAATGGCTCAGATTATACAAATGTTATCTAGTATCAGTTATAGCTTGTTTTTTGCGTATGTCGACACTGATTTTAATAATATATAGCTTATTATATAGTAAAGGCCGATAGTAAAAACAGAAGAGATTTCTGAAAAGAGAGAATATAACATTATATGTTAAAAGTTTGCATCATCTTGATTATAAGGAAAAGAACATGAGAGCAGGGCGGTACATTGGCGTGATGTCAGGCACAAGTTTAGATGGTGTTGATGTTGTATTAGCTGCAATCAATAATAAGTTCGTTGCACAACAAGAAACTCATTTTTTACCTTATCCACAAAATCTACGCCAACGAATTTTAGCTGTTTGCCAAGGGCAATCTACAACCTTGCATGAAATCGGTCTATTAGACGCCCAATTGGGTGAACTTTATGCGCAAGCAATTATAGAGTTGCTTGCAAAAGTAAAACTTAGTGCGAGTGATATTACGGCGATAGGGTGCCATGGACAAACTGTTTGGCATGAGCCAGAAAGTGATATGCCCTTTACTATGCAAATTGGTGACAACAACCGTGTTGCTGCATTGACAGGAATTACGACAGTTGGTGATTTTCGCCGCAAAGATATTGCTTACGGCGGACAAGGTGCACCTTTAGTACCGGCTTTTCATCTTGCTGTATTAGGACATCCTGCTGAAAAACGCGTGATTTTAAATATTGGTGGTATCGCCAATATCTCATTGTTATTACCCGGTATTGCCGTCAAAGGTTACGATACGGGGCCAGGAAATATGCTATTAGATAGCTGGAATTGGATCCATAACCAAACACCCTATGATGATAATGGTAAATGGGCTGCGACGGGTACGGTGAACCCAATTTTATTGAAAGATATGCTTTCGGATCCTTACTTTTCGCGTTCAGCACCTAAAAGTACAGGGCGAGAATATTTTAATACACAATGGCTAAATTACTATTTAGCAAGAGTACCTAATGTTTTTCCTGAAGATGTACAAGCAACACTCGTGGAATTAACGGCGATAAGTATTGTGCAACAGATCCAACTAAACGGTGGATGTGAACGTTTACTCGTTTGTGGTGGTGGGGCGAGAAATGGACAAATAATGCATCGTTTAGCGGCACTATTACCCGGTACAGAAGTTGCGACAACAGATAAATATGGGTTAAGTGGCGATGATATGGAAGCGTTGGCATTTGCTTGGTTAGCTGCTCGTACTATTGCAAATGAATCAGGAAATTTACCTTCTGTAACAGGGGCATCAAGAGAAACTGTTTTAGGGGCGATTTACCCTACAAATCCTCGTTAAGCGTGATATGCTGAATACAGTTTCTCAAAAGAGAGAGTGAAAAATGACAGAACTTGATTTTATTGATGTTGCAGATTTACGCCGCGAATATATGAATGGTGGACTACGACGTCATGAATTAACTGAACAGCCATTAGTTTTGTTTGAAAAGTGGTTGAAGCAGGCTTGTGAAGCGCGTTTGAGTGATCCTACTGCAATGTGTGTTGCAACTGTTGATGAAAATGGCCAACCTTACCAACGTATCGTGTTATTAAAACACTTCGATGAACATGGCTTAGTCTTTTACACTAACTTGGGCAGTCGCAAGGCGAGTCATTTAGAACACAATCAACGCGTTAGTTTATTATTCCCTTGGTATCCATTAGAAAGGCAAGTTTGTTTTTTAGGGAAAGCTGAAAAGCTTTCTCCCATTGAAGTCATTAAATATTTCCATAGTCGCCCTAAAGATAGTCAAATTGCGGCATGGGCTTCTCAACAGTCTTCCCGTATCTCGGCAAGAGGCGTGTTAGAAAGTAAATTCCTAGAATTAAAACAGAAATTCCAAAATGGAGAAGTGCCATTACCGAGTTTCTGGGGGGGATATCGAGTGACATTTGATTCTGTCGAATTTTGGCAAGGGCGAGAAAATCGTCTACATGATCGCTTTATCTACCAAAAATCACCACAAGGATGGGACATTGAGCGATTAGCACCTTAATAATGTGTTAATAAATTTACCTCAAAAAGTCTTTTTCTACTGGTACTTAATGTAGTGGCGCTTTATGCTATACCACTTGTGTTTCACTTATATTTTAAATAGACAAAAAACAATAAACCGATGGAGTCATTGATGTCTAGCAAGAACCTAATCACACAATTGCAGGAGCGTGGGCTAATCGCTCAGGTCACGGATGAGGCAGCTTTAGTAGAGCGTTTGGAGCAAGGTCCTATCGCTCTCTATTGTGGCTTCGATCCAACCGCTGATAGCCTGCACTTGGGGCATTTGGTTCCTTTGCTGTGTTTAAAACGATTCCAACTAGCCGGGCATAAGCCTGTGGCGTTGGTGGGTGGTGCAACGGGTCTAATTGGTGATCCTAGTTTTAAAGCCACCGAGCGCAAACTGAATACCCAAGATACTGTTCACGAATGGGTAGAAAAAATTCGTAAACAAGTGTCACCTTTCTTAGATTTCAACAGTGGTGAAAACAGTGCGGAATTAGCAAACAACTATGACTGGTTCGGTCAAATGGATGTGCTGACATTCCTGCGTGATATCGGTAAACACTTCTCTGTGAACCAAATGATCAACAAAGAAGCGGTTAAACAACGTTTAAACCGTGACGATGTGGGGATCTCTTTTACTGAATTCGCCTATAACCTATTGCAAGCTTATGACTTTGCGTCATTAAATACGCATTTAGGTGTTGAATTACAAATCGGTGGCTCTGATCAGTGGGGTAATATCACTTCAGGTATCGATTTAACCCGTCGTTTCAATCAGAAACAAGTATTTGGTATGACTGTGCCATTAATTACTAAATCTGATGGAACTAAATTTGGTAAAACAGAAGGCGGAGCGGTTTGGTTAGATCCTAAAAAAACAAGCCCATACAAATTCTACCAGTTCTGGATCAACACAGCAGATGCTGACGTTTATCGCTTCTTAAAATTCTTCACATTTATGAGCATTGAAGAAATTAATGCACTTGAAGAAGAAGATAAAAATAGTGGTCAAGCGCCTCGTGCTCAACGTGTATTAGCAGAACTCGTTACTGGTTTAGTTCATGGTGAAGAAGGTTTGATCGCTGCTAAACGTATTACAGAAAGCTTGTTTTCGGGTGCAATTGCAGATTTAACGCAAGCTGATCTTGAACAATTAGCACAAGATGGTATGCCAACAATTGAGTTAGAAAAAGGCAGTGATTTGCAACAAGCACTGGTTAATGCGGAATTAGTTCCTTCTCGTGGTCAGGCTCGTACAATGATCGGCTCTAACGCAGTTTCAATTAATGGCGAAAAACAAGACAACCCTGAATACGTCTTTGAAGAAAATGATTTCTTATTTGGTCATTATTCCATTTTGCGTCGCGGTAAAAAACATTACTGCCTTGTTATCTGGAAATAAATTGACAGTAAAGGGCAGCTGGTGAGTTGCCCTTTTTCTTAATAACAATAAATAAACGTATATACCTCGCCTATGATGATAAAGCTTGGGTGTTGTGTGTATTCACAATAATCGGTTTATGTCATGAAAAATATACTCTCTATTCAATCACATGTTGTTTTCGGTCATGCTGGTAACAGCGCCTCTGAGTTTCCAATGCGTCGTATGGGGGTGAATGTTTGGCCTCTAAATACCGTGCAATTTTCAAATCACACACAATACCCAGAAAAATGGACTGGCTGCGTCATGTCAGCAGAACATATTACTGAAATTGTTGATGGTATTGCCGCAATCGGTAAACTTTCACAATGTGATGCGGTACTAAGTGGCTATTTGGGATCGGCTGAACAAGGTTTACGCATTGTTGATATCGTCAAAAAAGTAAAACAAGCAAATCCTAACGCATGGTATTTTTGTGATCCTGTCATGGGACATCCTGAAAAAGGGTGTATCGTTCCTCCCGCTGTTTCAGGCGTGCTATGTGAAAAAGCATTACCTATTAGTGATATCATTGCACCTAATTTATTAGAGCTTGAAACATTAAGTGGTGGCAAAGCCCTTCATAATGTTGATGAATGCGTCAATGCAGCTCGTGAATTGTGTAAACAAGGCCCTAAGATTGTATTAGTCAAACACTTATCACGTGCAGGATATCGTCATGATCGCTTTGAAATGCTGCTAGTAACGGCAGAACACAGTTGGCATGTTAGTCGTCCATTAGTTGATTTTGGTGAGCGTCAACCTGTGGGTGTCGGTGACTTAACAAGTGGCTTAATGCTGGTGGATTTACTTAAAGGTGTTGAATTACAAACTGCATTAGAACACGTTGCCGCGGCGGTTTATGAAGTGATGCTAAAAACGAAAGAGATGAATGAGTACGAACTGCAACTTGTTGCTGCTCAAGATCAAATGGTGCATCCAACACACAGATTCTGCGCAACACAGATAGATTAATTGTAATAAAACGCATTTAATTAAAACAAGAACGGAGGCTTAATCGTTTCCGTTTTTTTAGGCGGTCAGTTGTCAGATATCGATGGAATATAAGAACAAAAATAATATTATATGTCGTAAAAAAATATTTTTTTCGCAGTGCTCGAAATTATTATTTATTTTATTTCCTTTAGTT
>NZ_MIIZ01000660.1:0-5311 GCF_001743005.1 Shigella sp. FC1967
ATTTCATTTCAATACTATAAACATAGTAACAAATGATAGTAATAATAAAATTTATTACGTGTTTTATCGTAAAAAAATGATCCCTTTTTTTCGCAAATAGACTACTATTCATTGTCAGATAAGTGATAAATTGATTTTATTAACTTATTGCAAAGAGATAAGTACCTATCCTTTTTTTTTTGTGTTATCATTCAGAAAATTTTATGAATCAGGTAACATAATCAAAAAAAAACATAGTGACTATAAATAATAAAAATTGCTAAATTGTGTGTTTAATATACCATTTAACATGTTGATAACAGCATTATCCTAATTTTTCGAAACTAACAAGGTGTCTAAAAATGGAAAGCTCATTTACGCCAACAGAAGAATTACTAAACACTCGCGCTACACAACAGAAATCGCTTAACAAAGATATTCCTTATCAAGAAATATTGTTAACTCGTCTTTCTATGCATGTTCAAAGCAAGCTTCTTGAAAGTCGTAATAATATGTTGAAGTCTCAGGGCATTAACGAGACATTATTTATGGCACTAATGATTTTAGATACGACAGAAAATCGTAGTATTCAACCATCAGAATTAAGTGCAGCTTTAGGTTCTTCAAGAACAAATGCAACGCGTATTGCTGATGAGCTTGAAAAACAAGGTTGGATTGAACGTCGTGAAAGCCATAATGACCGCCGTTGTTTACATCTCCATTTAACTGATGCTGGTGAAGAGTTTTTAAATAGCTTATTACCCCCGCAACATCAGTGTTTAAAACAAATTTGGTCTGTATTAGATCAATCGGAACAAAAACAGCTTGAGACACTAATGCGTAAGTTATTATTACAATTAGATACGTTAGCTGAAAAAGATTGTGAATAAGTAGCATAATAAATAGTTTTATTGATCTAATCCTATTTACGCCATAAATCGGCAAACATACTTACCCATTAGCATTTATAATTTACCTTCACGCTAATAATTATTCTAAGATTGACTTTATAATTATGTTTCCAGTTTTAAAACTGGAAACATAGCTAATGATGTTTTTCTGGTTCTATGGAGATCTTCTAAATGAGTGTTAATGAGGAAAATATCCCCCCTCAGGCTCCCATTCGCAATAAAAAACGAACTCGCCGAAATGTTCTACTGTTGCTAACTATTCTATTTATTATTGCTGGTGCAGCTTATACAGCTTATTGGTTTATGGTGTTAAGACATCATGAAACAACAGATAATGCTTATGTAACAGGCAATCAAATCATGGTGATGCCACAGATTTCTGGTTCTGTTACCACTGTTTATGTGGATAACACCGATTTTGTAAAAGCCGGTGACCCCTTAGTTTTATTAGATTCAAGTGATGAAAAACTGGCACTAGAAAAAGCAAAAACAGCATTAGCGAATAGTGTTCGCCAAATGCATCAACAAATCATCAACGGTCGTCAATTAAAAGCAAACATCGTTTTACGCGAAACAGAACTCACTAAATTACAAAATGATCTTCGTCGCCGTGAGGTTTTAGGCGAACGCAATGTTATTGGTAAAGAAGAACTTCAACATGCAAGAGAAGCGGTTTCCACCGCAAGAGCGGCTTTAGACGTTGCAAAAGAGCAATATAATGCTAATCAGGCAATTATCTTAAACACGCCAATTGCAAAACAACCCTCTGTTTTGCAAGCATCAACCGATGTTCGTAATGCATGGCTGGCCTTAGAACGCACTAAAATTTTAAGTCCAACAGATGGTTATGTTTCACGTCGTAGTGTTCAAGTTGGTGCGCAAGTCTCACCAGGTAAACCGTTAATGGCTGTTATTCCTATAACGGGTATGTGGATTGATGCCAATTTTAAAGAAACACAGCTCGCCAATATGCGTATTGGTCAACCAGCAAAGATCACAACTGATTTTTATGGGAAAAAAGTGATTTATCACGGTACTGTATTAGGTTTAGATATGGGGACTGGTAGTGCTTTCTCATTATTACCTGCGCAAAATGCCAGTGGTAACTGGATAAAAGTTGTTCAACGCTTACCTGTTCGTATTTCATTAGATGAAAAAGAATTAGCTGAAAAACCATTGCGTATAGGGCTTTCTTCTGAAGTGACTGTTGATACGATTAACCTTGATGGAAAAGTATTATCACACAGCGAGCGCCAACAACCTGCTTACCATACGGATGTTTTAACTATTGAGATGTCAGAGATTAATAAACTGATCAATGAAATCATTGAACAAAATGCGGGACAATAAAGGCGAGGTGTAAAGGTGATCAAAGAGCCATTACAAGGAGGAAAACTTGCCTTAATGACCATCGCTCTTGCGTTGGCAACCTTTATGCAAGTTCTCGATTCTACAATCGCTAACGTAGCCATTCCAACTATTGCAGGAAACTTAGGTGCTTCTAACTCACAGGGAACTTGGGTTATTACCTCTTTTGGTGTGGCGAATGCTATTTCTATCCCAATTACAGGTTGGTTAGCAAAACGTATTGGTGAAGTTCGACTCTTTATGTGGTCAACGGCACTTTTTGCGTTAACCTCTTGGCTTTGTGGAATCTCACAAAGCCTTGAAATGCTTATTTTCTTTCGTGTGCTTCAAGGTTTAGTTGCCGGACCGCTTATTCCTTTATCTCAAAGTTTGTTATTGAATAACTATCCACCAGCAAAACGAAATATGGCACTTGCCCTATGGTCTGTGACCATTGTTGTTGCGCCGATTTTAGGGCCTATTTTAGGTGGTTACATCAGTGATAACTATCATTGGGGATGGATATTTTTTATTAACGTTCCATTTGGTGTGTTGATTATTATGTGTATATCAAACACCTTAGCAGGACGCGAAACAAAAACTGAAATTAAGCCCATCGATACTATTGGTCTTGTTTTACTCGTTGTAGGTATAGGCGCTTTACAAATCATGCTCGATCAGGGTAAAGAGCTCGATTGGTTTAATTCGACAGAAATTATCGTCCTCGCCATTGTTGCTGTGGTTGCACTTAGCTTCTTAATTGTTTGGGAGTTAACAGATGATCACCCAGTGATAGACCTTTCACTCTTTAAAAGCCGAAACTTTACCATTGGTTGTGTCACTCTCAGCCTCGCCTATATGATCTATTTTGGTACTATCGTTTTATTGCCACTGCTTTTACAAGAAGTCTTTGGCTATACAGCAACATGGGCAGGATTAGCATCAGCATCAGTTGGTTTATTACCTTTAATAATCACTCCGATTATAGGTAAGTTTGGTGGTAAAGTGGATTTACGCTATATCATCAGCTTCAGCTTTATTATGTTTTCTGTCTGTTTTTATTGGCGAGCCTATACCTTCGAGCCAGGAATGGATTTTGCCACTGTGGCGTGGCCTCAATTCTGGCAAGGTTTAGCTGTTGCATGTTTCTTTATGCCATTAACCACAATGACATTATCTGGATTACCGCCAGAAAAAATGGCATCAGCATCAAGTCTTTCAAACTTTTTAAGAACATTAGCTGGGGCAATTGGTGCATCATTAACCACAACAATTTGGACACAAAGAGAGTCACTTCACCATGAAACCTTTGTAGAAAAAATTAATCCGCTCGATCCTGATTCTCAAATGGCGTACCAACAAATGAATGATCTTGGTCTTTCCAATGAACAAGCATCAGCCTATTTGGCAAGGACGATCACAGAGCAAGGTTTAATTATTTCAGCCAATGAGATTTTTTGGTTAGCGGCAGGTATTTTTCTCATCATGATGATCGTGGTTTGGTTTGCTAAACCGCCATTTACACCAGGAAAATAATGTATTAGTACCGCTCTTATCAATAAAAATCCCGCTTAAAAATCATATTATTAAGCGGGATTTTTTATATTATTCTTTAAAGTAATAAAACGATTAGCCTTGGTGTTGACGCCACCATTCCGCTAATAATACACCAGAAGCCACAGAGACGTTTAAGCTTTCAACATGCCCTGTTCCACCGATGTAAATACTCATATCACCTTGATTTAAGGTACTTTCACTTAGGCCATCTTTCTCTTGACCCAAGATAAGAACCATTTTCGCTGGTAATTGTACTTTTGATAATGGCACACTGCCTTTATGGCTTGAGGTTGCCACCAGCGTATAACCCGCTTTTTTAAATTTATCTAACGTTTGAGCAAAGTTATCAGCATCAATACCTTGGATATATTCAGCACCACCTTCTGCGGTACGCACAGCTGCACCCGATTCTAATACAGCAGAATCAGGAGAGATAACACCTTTTATACCAAAGTGCGCACAACTACGCATAATTGCACCAACGTTATGTGGATTTCCCACATCTTCAAGTGCTAATACGCAATCATGTTCAGGTGCATCTTTCAGATAGGTTTCTGCATCATGGCCGACACGTTTTTTAATTAAGAAGCATACGCCACCATGGTGATCAGTACGAGCGGCTTTGACCATCTCTTCTTCTTCAACAACGTGATAGGCTTTACGGTTTGCTGCCATCCATTTTAGTGCATCACGAAAACGTGGTGTCACATCTTGTAAAAACCAAGCGCGAACAATGGCATCAGGACGATTTTTAAACATTGCCTGACAAGCATTTTCACCATAAATACGTGTTTCTTCTAAACGTTGGCGGCGCAACTGTTCAGGATCGATTTGGCTCTTACCGGTAATGCCATCGTGCTCTTTAATTGCCTCTTCACCTGCTGGGCGAGAAATCGTTTTCCATGGAGAAAAACTTCCGCCTTCGCTATCGCGAGAAGGTTTTGATTCATTACGTGACGCGCCACGCCCTGAAGGCTTACCTGCACCGCGGTCATCACGACGAGAAAATTTGTTATCACCACGTCTGTTATCACGATTTTTATCATCGCGGTTATCACCACGTCTATTATCACGATTTTTGTCGTCACGGTTATTACCGCGTTTATTATCACGGCTATCACCACGACCATTTTCAGGACGGCGGGATGGTTTTTTAGGTTTATTATCGGCATTGTCCTCACTGCGGACATACATCACTTTTACTTTGCCGTTTTTACCTTCATAAGAATCGTTCATTTGTCTCTCCAACTGCAATAGGGGCGCAGATTACATGATAGTTTAGCAACTGTCACCGAGAGAATCACGCAGAGTAAGAGATAAACCTATATCAAAAAAAACCTCTCTTTAAAAATAAGATTAGATTTAACTTTTTTTTAATAAAAAAATAATCGATATATCAATATGTAAGAAAGTTATTCATTACTAAATTTAACAAAACAAAAAAAGTGTATCCATGATCAATTTTTTCCTAAAATCATGATTAAATGTGGCTTGCTCTTCATCACTCTGGCTAAGAA